>CAINHV010000053.1 GCA_903848965.1 uncultured Opitutia bacterium
GATTGTTGGCCCTGCCAACCTCCGTGTTCTTGGCGACACTCTGCCCCTTCATCCGACGCTCTACTTCGTCGAACAGCGCCCCAAGAGTTTTAAATTCAGTCCCGAGGTCCGCCCCACGCTGACGGTCCTTCTGGACATCCGCCATGCGTCTGGCGTGCTTGATTTTCGCATGCTCGAACACAGAGGTTTCCAGAGACCGGAAGGTCGGCGTCCCGTTTACGCTGAACCGGGAGTAGAAGGTTCCCCGCTTTGTTGCGGGCAGTCCCTCGGGTCGGCGTTCGTAAAGGCACTGAACGGAGGTTTTCTTCCATTCGAGTTTCTTGGGGTTCTCCATGGTGAAAAAGAGGCTTTGTATACGTGTATCGGAGGCACGTATCAAAAACCATGACTCCGATGATGCAACAGTATTTCGAGGTGAAGCGTGGGCTGCCCAAGGATACCCTGCTGCTCTTCCGGCTCGGTGACTTCTTTGAGCTCTTCTTCGACGACGCGGTCACGGCCTCGAAGCTCCTCGGGCTCACCCTGACCAAGCGGCAGGATTATCCCATGGCCGGGCTGCCGGCCCACTCCTGCGACACCTACGTCACCAAACTCCTCGCCGCCGGCAAGAAGGTCGCCATCTGCGACCAGGCGGAACCCGCCAAGCCCGGCAAACTGGTTCGCCGCCAGCTTACCCGGATTCTTTCGCCCGGCACGACCCTCGCCGCCAATCAACTCGACGCGGCTCGCAATCACTACCTGGCCGCCCTCGCGATCAACGATGAGGGCCTGCACGCCGCCTGGCTCGATCTTTCGACCGGTGAATTCAAGATCGCGACCGACGTCACCATCGCCAACCTCCTGCCGGTCCTGACCGCGCTCGATCCGGCCGAGCTTCTCCTGGTCGAGGGTGAACGCGATCGCTGGGCCGCCGCGCCGCACGACCAGACCGGACTCCACGCGTTGCATGCCTTTTGCAGCGATCGTCTGGCGACGGAACTGCCGGGCTACCACTTCGACACCGCGACGGGGGCGAAGACCGTGATGGACACGCTTGGGGTGTTGAACCTCCAGGGCTTCGGGCTCGCCCACACCCATCGAGCCCTCGGGCCGGCCGGGGCGCTCGTTTACTACGCCACCGAGAATCTCTGCGCCAAGCCCGAGAACCTGCGCGGCCTGCAGGAGTATCGCAGCGCCCGCACGCTGCTCCTCGACCCCGCGACCCTTCGCAACCTCGAGATCTTTTCCTCCAGCCTCGGCCACCGCAAGGGATCGCTGCTCGAGGCCATCAACCGGACGGTCACCTCCACCGGCGCGCGCCTGCTCGAGCGCTGGCTGGCCGCCCCCACCCTCGAGCTCGCGGAGATTCATCGCCGTCAGGCCCTCGTCGGTGAACTGCTGGCCCAGCCCATGCGCCTGACCGAACTCCACGAGGCGCTGGGGACGGTTCGCGATATTCCGCGGATCCTCGGCCGGCTCCAAAACCGGTTGCGCAATCCCCGCGAGCTCGGCGGCGTGCGCGACACGCTCACGAAGATTCCGACGTTGCGCGCTGGGCTCGAAAGCTTTGGCAGCGCCGGGCTTTCCGCCCTTAACGCCCGGCTTCACGAGTTGCCCGCCTTGCGCGAACGCCTCACCGCCGCGCTCGCGGACGAGTTGCCCAACGATCTCGCCGACGGGAATTACATCCGGGCCGGCTTCGATCCCGAACTCGATCGGATGCGGTCGCTCACCACCGACAACAAGACCTGGCTTTCGGATCTCGAACGCGGCGAACAGGAGCGCACCGGCATCCGCAGCCTGAAGGTGAGATACACGAATAATTTTGGGTACTACATCGAAATCACCAAGGCCAACCTCCACCTCGTCCCCGCGGACTACATCCGGCGCCAGACGACCGTCGGGGGGCGAGCGCTACGTCACCGAGTCGCTCAAGCAGAAGGAAAAGGAAATTCTCCACGCCGAGGAGAACTCCCTCGCCCGCGAATTGGAGCTCTTCCAGGGCCTCGTGGCCGTCGTGCTCGATGACTCGATCGCCCTCTCTCACACGGCCGACGCCCTCGCGGAGCTCGACGTGCTCGCCGGCTGGGCCCTGCTGGCCCGCGAGTGCGGCTATTGCCGCCCCGTTCTCGATGAGGGCGACGGGCTCGAGATCATCGAGGGCCGTCATCCCGTGGTCGAACAGGTGCTGCGTTCGGCCGACACCGTCACGGCCCGCGGCGCCACTCGAGCCTTCGTCCCCAACGACACCGTGCTCTCGTGCGACGACGCCCAGATCGTGTTGCTCACGGGTCCGAACATGGCCGGCAAGTCCACCTACATCCGGCAGGTTGCGCTGATCACCCTGCTCGCCCAGGTCGGCTGCTGGGCGCCCGCCAAGTCCTGCCGGCTCGGACTCGTCGATCGCATCTTCTCCCGCGTCGGCGCCAGCGCCGACCTCGCCCGGGGCAACTCGACCTTCAGGGTCGAGATGAACGAAACAGCGAACATCCTCAACAACGCGACCGACCGCTCGCTCATCATCCTCGACGAAATCGGCCGCGGGACCTCGACCTATGACGGACTCGCCATCGCCTGGTCCGTCGTCGAACACCTACACCGCCATCCCAGCCGCGGACCCCGGACGCTTTTTGCCACGCACTACCAGGAACTGACCCAGTTGGAGAAACACCTGCCGCGCCTGCGCAATTTCTCGGTCGCGGTGAAGGAATGGAACGACGAGATCGTCTTCGTCCGCCGCGTGATCCCCGGCGCCGCCGATCGAAGTTACGGCATCCAGGTGGCGCGGCTCGCGGGCCTGCCCCTCAGTGTGATCGAACGCGCCAAGACCATTCTCGCCAAGCTCGAGGGCGACGACACCGCCGTCTCACTCCCCTCGCCTCAGGCCCGGCCAAAGAAGAAAATCACCGTCGCCCCCGCGGACGATTCGCAGCTCAACCTGCTCTGACGGCTCGATCGACGAATGGGTAGCCACGCGCGCCCGCGAGTGGACCCACCGGCCGCACCGCACACTTCATTCCACCAACGGAATCTCCAGCAAACGTGCCGCCGCCCGCATCCGGATATCCTTCGTGAAGAGCGGGCCGGTAATGACCGAGAGATAAGTCGCCAGATGAATGGCATCCAGGGTTCGCAGCGGGACGTGGGGATGCACGTGACTCATGACGTCCCTGGCCCGCCGGACGATGGTGCCGTCGAGACTCGCCAGGAAGATGCTCTCCTCGCGAATCTGCCGTTCGAAGTCGGCCCAGAGCAACTTGCGCTGCGCAGTGTTAATTTCTCCGGCCCGTTCCTTGCGCAGCAACGTGGAAAACAACTCCCCGTACGCGAGCTCCGATGAAACAATCACCGAGCCGGAAACCTTGTTCGCGCAGGACGCGGAATCCGGCTCGATGACGAACAATTTCGCCAGTACGCAGGAGTCCAGATACATGATCGATCAGGATCCGCTGTCGCGCTCGGCTCGAATCGCCGGCGTGGAATCCGACGTCATCGGCATCGATCGAAGCAGCTCCCAATTCGGAGTGAACGGCTTGCCCCGGATGACGGGCTTGTACCGGACGATCATCGCCGTCGGGACACCATCACTCGTGATCACGATTTCTTCGCCGCCCGAGGCACGCTGCAACAACGAGGACAACTGATCCTTGGCCTCGCGGACGCCGAGGACATCCCGACGAAGCCCATAAGCCGCGGCGTCTTCCTTGAGCTGCGCCACCGTGTCTTTGGCGGCGGGGTACTCAACCTTGGTCGGCTTCTTTCGTTTCATCGCCTCTATGTGGCCTCATGAGGCCACATCATCAAGCCTTCTCTCTTAAGCCACCTTCACCCCGCGCCGAATGGCCCAAAGCTGCTTCGCTTGCGCGATGGTGTCAGCCAGGACGTCCGGAGTGAGCGCTTGCTTCGGATCGTCGCCGATACCGTGGCTCGGGCTGACGTGCGACTCGATGCAAAGTCCATCTGCCCCATAGGCCACGGCGGCCAGGGCGCAGGCGGGCACATAGGAGGCCTTGCCGACGGAATGCGAAGGATCGACGACCACGGGAGCCCAGGTCTTTTCCTTCAGGAGCGGCGTGATGCTCTCATCCGGGTGATTGCGGTAGCCATCGAGGGTTGGCGCGGTGCCACGGGGGCAAAGGATCACGTTGGGATTGCCGAAGGCGGCGATGTATTCCGCCGCCGAGATGAACTCGTTGATCGGCCCCATGTGGATGCCCCGCTTCAGGAGCACGGCTGTGTCGCGTTCCGCGATCGCCCGGCCGATGGCCCGCAGGAGCGAGTAATTCAGGGCGTTGCGCGCGCCGACTTGCAGGGCGGTCACGCCAGCATCGAGTGCCAGCTTGATATGCGCCTCCTCCATCACCTCGGTGTCGACCGGCAGTCCGGTGCGGCGCGAACCCTCCATCAGGATGTCGAGCGACTTCACATCACCCTGGAACGAGTACGGATTCGTGCGCGGCTTCCACACGCCGCCGCGCAGCATGTGCGCGCCGGCTTCCTTGATCGCGGCCGCGCTCTCGTAGAAGAAATTGGGGTTCTTGGGATCGATGGTGCAGACGCCGGCGATGACGAAAAGCTCCTCCCCGAGGGTGACGCCACCCAGCTTGATGCGGTGCGAGGCCAGGTCAGACCGCTTGTCCATCAGCTTGAAGGGCGACTGAATCCGATCGATCCGATCGATGTACGCCAGGCCTTCCAGCCGGTTGATCATCAATTCGTCCCGCTCGTCGCCCACAATGGCATAGATGCTCCGGACCGCGCCGACAATCGGCTGAATCTTGCACCCAAACTCGGTCACGATGGCCGTGACTTCATTCAACTGTTCGGTCGTGAGACGGGTGCTCTTTGGGAGGATCATGACGCCTGCGATTTAGTCGGAATTGAGCAAATAGACAGAACTAAAGCGGGTGGCGGGCCGCGGTGGCACGGGTCTCCGACCCGTGAAGTTCGAACCGTCAACCGAACCGGACTGCATGGGTCGGGAGACCCATGCCACGCCTGCTCAATCTCGCATCGTAGAGGCGCAGTCTTGCTGCGCCCTCCCCTGATCTAAATCTGCACCACCCCGCCCTCGCCCCTCACAGCCATTCCGAAAACTCCGGCGGCAGTGGGGCCTTCGCGCTGAAGGCATGCCGCGCCTGGCGAAATTCATAGTCGAAAGACGTCTCGAGCGAATGGAGGAAGAGCCGCTTCGTCCCCGCGAGCTTGGCGAACTCCCGATTGCGGCCGAAGTCGCCATACGTCTGATCGCCGACGATCGGCAGCGCGCGCTTCGCACATTGCACCCGCAACTGATGGCTGCGGCCCGTCCGCGGTTCGAGCCGCAGGAGCGCGACGCGGGGGTCCTTCCGGCTCGCGCGCACCACACTCATCCGGCTCTCGGCCGGCACGTGGCCCGCCACGGCCGCGGTGCGGATTCGTCCGGCCTTCTTTTCCACGGCGAGTCGATCGCGCCAGAGTTCCACCTGCTGCTTCGGGGTCCCGAACACCAGCGCCTGATAGACCTTGCGCACCTGCTTGCGCTTGAACTGCGCCCGGACTTCGGCGGCGAGCGTCGCGTCAGCCGCGGCGAGAATCACACCCGAGGTCGCTGAATCCAGCCGGTTCAACAACCAGAGCCGCTGCGGCGCTCCCAGTCCGGGCACCGTCCACTCGAAAAACTCGTTCTCCAGATCGTAGGACGCCTGCAGCAGCGATCGGTCTTCCTCGCCCGGTCCGTTCGGATGGGACAGGACGCCCGCGGGTTTGCTGAAGGCGGCGAGCCCGTTCGCGTCGTGCTGGAGCAGGGTCACGTCGCGGCCCAGCGGCAGCGTGGTCCAGTAGCGTTCCCCCGCGCTCACTGATAATAAAAAGTGAACGTCATCACCTGCTGCGTACCGAGAATGGCCTTCATGTCGTCCGTCCATGGTCCATAGGGCGCCCGATCCGTGATGCCGCTGACGCAGGCCCGCGAGGCCTGGTCGGTCGAATGGCTCACCACGTCCACGATCTGCGCGATGCGGCCTTCGTCGTTGAGGATGAAGCGCACGGTGACCGTGCTGCCCGACGGCGGGTACGTCTTGCTCTCGATCAGGATGCGCTCCCATTGCACCTGCACGGTGTCGATCATCCGCTGCAGATAAGCGCCGTAATTGCTCCACTTCGCATCCACCGCGATGTTGCCGATGTTCGAAGTTCCAAACTTGTTCTCGGTCAGGATCGCCGGGCGCACCTGCTGCTGCTTCACGACCTGCGGGCGGGTCCGGGGCCGCTTGGGATCGATGGCCGGCTGGATCGACGTGGCTCCTTCAATCAGTGGCACGTCCCGCGCGCCCTCGACGCGTTCCGCCACCGGCCGCGCCGGACCTTCCGGGATTTTCGCGATGTTGCTTCCGTAGCTGTCCTTGCTCTCGCCTTCCCTCTTCTCGAATCCAGGCAGCGGATTCTGCTCGGCCTTGGGCGGAGCAACCGTCGTCTCCGCCGGTTGGATATCCACCGGCGGCTGCGCCTCGATGTGCTCGATCGGCTTGGTCAACTGGCCGCTGACAATCTGGGTTGGCGGCGACTCGGACGGCTTGCCCTCCAATGCCGGCATGTCGCTCTTGCCGTCCGGCGTCGGCTTCTCCTGCGCCACCTGCTGGTTCTGCGCGGCGAAGTTGTTCGTCCTGTCCGGGACATTATCCGGCGCATCGGGGTTGGCCTCGACGAATCGATTGGGCGGCGGCGGGGTGACGGGCTTGGTGAAGGTTTCCGGCGCCAGCTCGATGCTGAAGGGCTGCGGGGCGGCGTGCGGGCGGGCCGCCACGCCCTCGATGGAGTCGAACCGGAAGATATGCGGCGCCACCAGCCAGAGAAACAGGTGAATCAGTAGCACGCCCAGCAGCCCCATCAGGGTCGAACGCGACTCGGGCTCGTCCCACAGACGCGCCAGATACGCGCGAACGGAGGTCGCGGGTGATGGCGTGACAAGGGAATAGCTCATGTCGTGGGATTCAGGCGGATAGACGCTAACCGACGGAGGAAGTCATGCCAGCAGACCGCACCGCGTCAAAATTTGTTTCGTCGTTTCCACCGGCAAACCAACGATATTCGTGAGCGACCCGCGATAGCCCTCCACGATCAAATCGCCGTGCTCCTGGATCGCGTAACCGCCTGCCTTGTCGAGGGTGTGAACCTTCGCGAGATAGGCTTCGATTATGGCGTCATCGAGCGTGCGAAATGTGACCTCACTGGCGACGCCTTCGTCGATCCGCAGCCCGTCGGACCCACGGCGGACCGCGAGGCCGGTGAACACGGTGTGGGTCCGCCCGCTGAGCCGGCGCAGCATGGCCCGCGCTTCGGCCGGATCCCGCGGCTTGTTGAGGGCATGTCCATCGATGAAGACCGTGGTGTCCGCGCC
>CAINHV010000054.1 GCA_903848965.1 uncultured Opitutia bacterium
AAGACGAAGATGTTGTCCACGCTCAGCGAGTACTCGATCACGTAGCCGGTGTAGAACTCGAGGGCTTTCGGCGCGCCGGCGTAGTACCACACCCCGCCGCCGAAGATCGCCGCGAGGGAAACCCAGACGATGGTCCAAACGATCGACTCCCGCAGGGAAACGACATGGGCGTGCCGGTGGAACACCCCCAGATCGAGGGCGAGCATCAGGAGGACGAAGGCGTTGAAGCCGACCCAGAGCCAGGTGGAGTCAATCATCGGGAATGGCCGAGGAGAGTCGGGTGACTGGGGCGAAGCACCGGATCGGCTTCCCTCGCGCGCGGATCAGCCGGCGGGAGCACCGGCAGCGGCAGGGCCGACAGGCGCAGGCCGCGCCGCAGGGCAGGGAAGTGTTGGCGGAGGGAGGAGTGGACGGGAGCAATCATGGGACCGCGGAGCATACGACCATCGCCTCGATTCGAATATTACGCAGTTTGGAATTAACAGTAAGGGAAAACCTCATTGTCGTACCGGCATGGAATGGCTGAATTATCATCATTTGCGTTACTTTGTCGCGGTGGCCCAGGAGGGCGGGCTGCGGGCGGCCGCGGAAAAGCTCCACGTCTCACCGCCGTCGATCTCCGCCCAAATCCGGGAGCTCGAGGAGACGCTCGGCGAGAAGCTCTTCCGGCGTAGCGGGCGGGCCAACGTCCTTACCGATGCCGGGCAGATCGCGCTCCGGCATGCGGAGGAGATCTTCTCCCTCGGTCGGGAGTTGGTCAGCGCCGTCAAGCAGCACCCGACTTCCCGCGTGGTCCGGCTGCATGTGGGGGTGGCCGATGCGTTCCCCAAGCTGGTCACCTATGAAATCCTCAAGCCGCTCTTTGCCCGGGTGGATCCCATCCACGTCGTCTGCCGGGAGGGCAAACTGGAGGACCTGCTGCCCCAGCTCGCGGCCCACCGGCTGGACATTGTCCTGAGTGACGAACCGGCGCCCAGCACGGCTAAGATCAGGGCCTTCAATCACCTCCTAGGCGAATCGGGCGTCACCTTCTGCGCCGCGGCGGAGCAGGCCGTGAAGCTGCGCCGCGGCTTCCCGCGTTCGCTGCACGGGGCCCCGGCCTTCCTGCCCGCGGAGAACACCGCGCTGCGCCGGTCGCTGGAGAACTGGTTTCGCTCGCTGCAGATCCGTCCCCGCGTGGTGGCGGAGTTCGACGATGCGGCGCTGATGAAGGTGGCGGCGGCGAACGGCTTGGGCTTCGTCCCCATTCCGACCATCGTTGAGAAGGAGGCGTTGGCCCGCTACGACCTCCGCCGGATCGGAGCCACGAAGCGGTGCCGGGATCAATTCTACGCGATTACGGCCGAGCGGAAGATCACCCATCCCCTGATATCGATGATTACGGAGAGGGCGCAGCGGCTCACGTTCGGCTGAGCCGGACTCGTTTCCGACTCGCCGCCGGTCGCTTGGGAGCGGCACCCTTGATCAAATGGATTTGTCTCACCGCGATCTGGGCGGAGTCGGCATGCCGCCCCTGATCATCCTGCATGGGATGCTGGGCTCGGCGCGCAACTGGCAGACGGCCGGTCGCGATCTGGCAGCGCGTTACCACGTTCGCGCGCTGGATCTGAGGAATCACGGCCTGTCGCCCCACGCGCCGACGATGAGCTATCCCGAGATGATGGCCGATGTGATTGAGTGGCTCGACCGGCAGGCCATCGGGCCGGTGACGCTGCTGGGTCACAGCATGGGCGGAAAGATTGCGATGCTTCTGGCCTGCCGGCAGCCGGAGCGGGTTTCGCGGCTGGTGGTCGTCGACATTGCGCCGAAGAACTACCTCTGGCCGGGCCACCGGGCGAATTTCGCGGCGATGAACGAGTTGAACCTGGCGGATCTTCGCTCCCGTGCGGACGCCGAACTGCGGTTCGAGGCTCGCGTCCCGAACTGGGGCACGCGGAAGTTCCTGGCGACGAATCTGGAGCGGACGCCGGAGGGCGGTTGGTCCTGGCTGGTCAACCTCCCGGCACTCACCGCGGCGCTGCCGGAGCTCGAAGCGAATTCGTTGTCGCCGGACGATCGCTACGCCGGGCCGACGCAGTTCGTCGTTGGAAGCAAGTCGCACTACGTCGAGGCGGAGGACCACGCGATCGTGCGGAACCATTTCCCGCTGGCCGATCTCCGGACGATCGAAGGCGCGGGGCATAATCCGCACCTGGAGGCCCGGGCCGAGTTCGTCGCCGCGGTACTCGGCCACTGATGCACGACGCGCGACCCACGGAATCCAAACCGCGGGTTGCTTTTCGTGAAGTGGTTACTTCCAATCGCGCCGGCTTCCCCGCCGCCCGCCGATGCCCCTGATTACCTCGAGCAAGACCCAGCCCAGTTACGATGTCATTGTGGTCGGCTCTGGCGCCGCCGGTGGCCAGACCGCCTACACCTGCGCGATGAACGGCGCCAAAGTGCTGATGCTCGAAGCCGGCCGGAACTACGACCCAGTCAAGGAGACGCCGATGTTTCAGACGAACGGGACGGCACCCCTGCGCGGCGAACGGACGGACGAAAAGCCCTTCGGTTTCTACGACTCGACGGTGGACGGCGGCTGGCAGGTGCCGGGCGAACCGTACACGAGCGCCTCCAGCGCACCCGAGCGGCAGTTCTGGTGGTGGCGCGCGCGGATGCTCGGCGGCCGGACCAATCACTGGGGCCGGATTTCGCTCCGCAACGGGCCTTACGATTTCAAGCCGTACAGCCGAGACGGACTCGGGATGGACTGGCCGCTGAATTACGAGGATGTCGCGCCCTACTACGACAAGGTCGAGATGCTGATCGGCGTCTATGGCGGCAACGAAGGGCTGGAGAACACGCCGGTGTCACCGCCCGGGGTCCTGCTGCCGCCCCCGCGGGCGCGGGCCGGTGAGCGGCTGGCGCAGGCGCGGGCGAAGCAGCTCGGGCTGCCGGTGATCCCCATTCACCGCGCCGTGCTGAGCGTGGCCCAGGATGCGGCGAATATTCCCGCGAAGCTGCATCCCAACAACCCGAAGGCGCAGCGGGTGCTGGCCGAGGCGATGCGGGCCCGGCAGGCCTGCTTCTGGGCGACGGCCTGCGGGCGCGGTTGCGCGACGAAAGCGAATTACCAATCGACCACGGTCCACCTGCCCCCGGCGCTCGCCAGCGGCAACCTCGACATCCTGCCCAACGCGATGGCCCGGGAAATCACGCTCGATGCGGCCGGGAAGGCGAATGGAGTCATCTACATCGACAAGACGACCGGGGCGGAGGGCGTGGTGAAGGGCAAGGTGGTGGTGTTGGCGGCCAGTTCCGCCGAGTCCGTCCGCATTCTCCTCAACTCCAAGTCGGCGCGTTTCCCGAACGGCCTCGCGAATTCCAGCGGCAAGGTTGGCAAGTACATCATGGATACGGTCGGCGCCTCGCTGAACGGCCAGGTGCCCCTGCTGGAGAGCCTCCCGTTGCACAACGAGGACGGCGCGGGTGGCGCCCATGTCTACGTTCCCTGGTGGCTCTATCAGGAGCAGGCGGCGGGAAAACTGGACTTCGCCCGTGGCTATCACATCGAGTTCGGCACCGGACGGCAGATGCCGGGGGCCGGAACCTCCTCGGGGCTCGAGTGGCTCACCGGCGGCTCCTACGGCCGGCAGTTCAAGGAAGACGCCCGCCGGTACTACGGTTCGCAGTTGGGTTTTGCCGGCCGCGGCGAGATGATTCCGAACGACGACTCGTTCTGTGATCTCGATCCCAACGTGAAGGACAAATGGGGCATCCCGGTCCTGCGTTTTCACTGGCAGTGGTCCCAGCATGAAATTCGGCAGGCCGCGCACATGCAGAAGACGTTCGCCGGTTTGATCGAGGCGATGGGCGGCAAGGTCCGCACCCCTCCGCAGAAGGATGCGACGAAGGCCATCGAGCCCGGCGGCAAGATCATCCATGAAGTCGGCGGCACGATCATGGGCGCGAACGCCACGAACTCCGTCACCAACCAGTGGTGCCAGACCTGGGACGTGAAGAACCTCTTCATCTCGGATGGCGGCCCGTTCGTGAGCAACGCGGACAAGAACCCGACGCTGACGATCATGGCGCTGGCCTGGCGATCGGCGGATTACATGCTCGAGGAAATGCGGAAGGGAAACATTTAGTCCCGCTGAAGGGCCCAGCTCCGCCGCGGCCGAGATTCTCCCCGGGGCCGGGTCGGACTCGGAGAACCTCGCCCCTCCAATTTTAAAATACGCTCACCCATGAACAACCCATCCCCCAACCGCCTGGATCGCCGGACAGCGATCAAGTGGATGCTCACGGCCGCGGCTTCAATGGCCGCGCTGGAGCACATCAGCCTGGGTGCGGCCGGCGGCCCGCCGGTGCCGGCGAAGGGCTACGGGACCGATCCCGATCTCCTGCAGGCGTACAAGCCCGGTGACGTCTGGCCGTTGACGCTGAATCCCGCGCAACTCGCGATGGTGGTGGCGTTGTGCGATGTGATCATTCCGGCCGACGCGAAGGGCCCGAGTGCCTCAAGCGTGGGCGTGCATCTTTTCGTCGATGAATGGATCAGCGCTCCCTACGACGGACACGGCGCCGATCGCACGACGGTCGTCGAGGGCCTCGCGTGGCTCGACACGGAATCCCGCCGGCGTTTCGGGAATCCCTTCGTGAATTTGATCGCGAGCCAGAAGAACGCGATTTGCGACGACATCTGTTACGTGCCGAAAGCGAAGCCGGAGTTCGCGACGGCGTCGCAGTTCTTCAAGAAGTTCCGCGACCTGACGGCGGGCGGCTACTACACGACGCCGGAAGGCATGAAGGATATCGGCTATGTCGGAAATGTACCGCTGGCCGCGTTCGATGGTCCGCCGCCCGAGGTGTTGCGGAAGCTCGGGCTGGCGTGAGAGACCGGCTTCGTCTTTTCGCCTTCCGGCGGACTTTGATCCCCGGCGCCGCCTGAAGCCGGGACTACGAACCCGATCGGGTAACGAACAGTTTCCGCCAGCGCATCATTCCATGCCCATCATCACCTCGAGCAAAACGCAGCCCACCTACGACGTCATCGTCGTGGGATCCGGCGCGGGCGGCGGCCAGGCGGCCTACACGTTCACCATGGCGGGAGCCAAGGTGCTGATGGTCGAGGCGGGCCGGAACTACGATCCGGTGAAGGAAACGCCGATGTTCCAGACGAGCGCGATGGCGCCATTGCGGGGAGCGGCAACGAAGGACAAGCCGTGGGGCTTCTACGATTCGACGATCGACGGTGGCTGGACCGTGCCCGGCGAACCTTACACGAGCGCCTCGAAGGATCCCTATCGCCGGTTCAACTGGTGGCGGGCCCGGATGCTCGGTGGCCGGACGAACCACTGGGGCCGGATTTCGCTGCGGAACGGGCCGTATGACTTCAAGCCCTACAGCCGCGACGGGCTGGGCTTCGACTGGCCGATCAACTACGAGGACGTCGCGCCGTATTACGACAAGGTCGAGATGCTGATCGGGGTCTACGGGAGCAACGAGGGTCTCGAGAATACGCCCAACTCGCCGGCCGGGGTCCTGTTGCCGTCACCGAAGGCGCGCGCGGGCGAAATGCTGGCCCAGGCCCGGGCCAGGAAACTGGGGATTCCGATCATTCCGATCCACCGCGCGGTGTTGAGCACGAAGCAGGACGCGGATCGAATTCCGGCCCGGCTGCATCCCGACAAC
>CAINHV010000055.1 GCA_903848965.1 uncultured Opitutia bacterium
CACCATGATCGAGATCCCACGCGGTGCCCTCACCGCCGACGAAATCGCTCAGACCGCCGAGTTCTTCAGCTTCGGCACGAACGATCTCACGCAGACCTGCCTCGGCATGTCGCGCGATGACTCGGGCTCCTTCCTCCCCCCCTACGCGGAGCTGGAAATCGTGAAGAAGAATCCGTTCGCCAGCATCGATCAGACCGGCGTCGGCCAGCTGATGGAAATCGCCATCGCCAAGGGCCGGAAGACCCGCCCCGACATCAAGCTCGGCATCTGCGGCGAGCACGGCGGCGATCCGGATTCGGTGAAGTTCTGCCACAAGATCGGCCTGACCTACGTCTCCTGCTCGCCTTACCGCGTGCCGGTGGCCCGCCTCGCGGCGGCGCAGGCGGCGGTCGCAGATCTCAAGTAAGCGATCCCGATATCACGGGTCGGGTGACCCGTGCCACTCTCAAGCCCGCGCCCTCACCGGCGCGGGTTTTTTGTCGGCGGCGCGCCCAAGGCACGCCAAATCCGGATAGGGGCGTGGCTCGTCCACGCCCGAATGGCGGCATTTCTCAATTCGCGCTGCAGCCCTGATCGACCGGACAACTGGCCTTACTTCCTGCCCGCCTCGGTCGCCTGCTGCTTGCGCACCCATTCGCCCATTCCGCCCTTGAGGCTGCGGACGTTCCGGTAGCCGAGCGATTTCAGGAAGAGCGTGGTGTGCTTCGAAAATTTGCCAATGCCGCAGACCATCACGATGGGCGCGGCGCGATCGGATGGCAGCTCGGCCTTGCGCTTCGAAAGCTCGGACTGCGGCAGGTTGATCGCGCCGGGCACGTGCATGTCCTCGTACTGATCGAGGGGACGGACATCGATGACCAGGGGCCTGCCAGACGGCGGCGCGCCGTCCTCGAGCTCCTTCGCGAGATCGATCGGGGCGATCGAATCGTACGGGTTCTTGAGATTCTCGATCATCTCGTCGAAGAGCTGCTCGTGCCGGCTGGGCGCGGCGAGGGCCGGCGTGCCGCGGTCCGACGCGGCGCCGGGCGGCGGCGGGCACAGGTCCGGGAAATGCCGGCACACGGACGAGGCGTACTTGAAGATGTTGTCCGGAAAAATCACGGCGACGATCACTCCGGGCTCATCGGGCACCAGCTTGAGCGCGCCGGCCAGCGCCATGGCGCAACTCGGGCCCGCGATGATGCTCTCCTCGCGGTTCAGCCGGAGGCAGAGATCGTAGGCCTCGCGATTCGAGATCTCGATCTCTCCGTCGTACTCCTGCGGAAAATAGAGCTTGGTCTGCCCGAGTTGCCGTTTGCTGCGCACGCCGGGAACGTCGTGACCCTCTTCCGGATAAACGCCGAGCACCTTGACGCCGGGGTTCCGGCTCTTGAGGTAGCGGCCGGTGCCCGTGATGGTGCCGCACGTGCCGAGGCCGGCGACGAAGTGCGTGATCTGGCCCTCGGTCTGCCGCCAGATCTCCGGACCGGTCGTGCGGAAATGCGCGTCCGGGTTGGCCTCGTTCGCATACTGATCCAGCATGACATAGCCCGGCAGGCTCGCGGTGGCACGCGCCTTCGCGATCGCCCCCTCGGGCGCCCCGGGCGCGGGGCAGAGGGTGTCGTCGAGTTCGTCGACCTCGGTGCCCAGAAACCGGAGCACCGTGCGCTTTTCCAGGGGAATCGCCGCCGACAGCGGGGTGCGCAGGGTGTAACCCTTGGCGTTGCCAATCATCACCAGGCCGAGGCCGGTGTTGCCTGAGGTCGCCTCGACCAGCTTGTGACCGGGTCCGAGCCGGCCGGATTCCTCGGCATCGCGCACCAGATTGGCCGCGACCCGATCCTTCACCGCTCCAAACGGATTATACCACTCGAGCTTCGCGTAGACCTTCGCGTGGCGAAACGGCACGACGCGATTCAAGCGCACGAGCGGCGTGGGATTCTCCTCACTGGAGAGCAGACCCAAAACCGAGTCATATACCCGGGTGACGTGGTGATTACTTGCCATCGTGGACAAAGATGAGATCTTTACTAGACAAGATCACTTCCCGACACGGCCAGTGTAATCTTCACCGGCCGTGTCATGTCGTCACCGATCATCGCCCGATTTTTTATCCGCACTTCATGAAAGCCAGTCACGCCATTTGGAAAGAACGCTTCAAGGGCCAGTTGCCCGAACCGCTCGGTAGCGAAGTTGACCAGTTCGAGACCGAGATCGACCTGCGCAAACAGGGCAAGATCGACGAGAAGGTCTTCGCCGAGACCCGGCTCCGCCGCGGGGCTTACGGCCAGCGCTACGACAACGGCCACCGCTACGACGGCACCGAGAGCCGCAACCTGCCCTTTGCTGACAAGCCGACCAAGGGTCCTGGCACGATGTGGGATGCTCCCGGCATGCTCCGGATCAAGATTCCGTTCGGCGGGCTCAACCCGGCGCAACTCGAGGTCATGGCGGAGCTTGCCGAGGAATACTCCGACGGGATCGCGCACGTCACCACGCGCCAGGATTTCCAGCTTCATTTCATCCACATCGAGAACGGCCCCTCGATCATGCGCCGGCTCGCCGCGGTCGGCATCACGACCCGCGAAGCCTGCGGCAACGCGGTCCGCAACGTCACCGCCTGCCCGCTCGCCGGTGTCTGCAGCGACGAGGCCTTCGATGTCACCCCGTATTCCCATGTGCTCGCGTGGTTCCTGATGGGCCACCCGGATACGATGGAGTTCGGCCGCAAGTTGAAGCCCGCCTTCAGCGGCTGCGCGCAACACGCGTGTGGCCTGACCCAGATGCACGACATCGGCTACACAGCCGTCGCGCGTGAGGTCGACGGCAAGTTGCAGCGCGGTTTCAAGATCGTCGTCGGCGGCGGGCTCGGGCCCGTCCCGCGCCAGGCGCGGCTGCTGACCGAGTTCGCCCCCGTCGAAGAGATGCTCCCGCTCACGCAGGCCGTCTGCCGCGTGTTCGGCAAGCACGGCGAGAAGGCCAATCGCAACGCCGCCCGGATCAAGTTCCTCGTCGACAAGTGGGGGATTGAAAAATTCCGCACCGAGGTCTTCGCCGTCCGCAAGGAACTGCGCGAGGATCCCCGCTGGCTCGAGATGCTCAAGGACGTCGAAAAGTCCGTCGAAGGCCCGCTGCACCCTCCCGGCCAGCTCCCTGCCGTCAACGGTAACGAGAAGCTGCGCGAGTGGATCAAGAGCAACGTCCGCGACCAGCGCCAGGACGGTTACGTCACGTGCGCCGTCACGCTCCCGCTCGGCGACATCACCGCCGACCAGCTCCGCTCGCTCGCTGACATCGTCGCGAAGTACACCCGCGGCACCATCCGCACGACCGTCGAGCAGAACTTCCTCATCCGCTGGGTCAGCAAGTCGGATGTCGCGCTCCTGTACGGCGACCTCGCCGCCGTCAATCTGGGCCAGTCCGGTGGCAGCAGCATCGTCGACGTCACCGCGTGCCCCGGCACCGACACCTGCAAGCTCGGCATTTCCTCCTCGCGCGGTCTTGGCGGCGAACTCCGCAACCGGCTGCTGCAAAAGAGCGCCCAGCTCGACGAGGCCGTGAAGGGCCTGCACATCAAGGTGAGCGGCTGCTTCAACTCCTGCGGCGTGCACCACGTCGCCGATCTCGGCTTCTACGGCGTGAGCCGCACCGTCAACGGCTACAAGGTCCCGCACTTCCAGCTCGTCGTCGGCGGCCAGTGGGAAAACAACGCCGGCTCCTACGGCCTGCCCATCATTGCCATCCCGTCGAAGCGCGCCCCGGACGCGGTCGATCGGATCACCGACTACTTCGTGAAGAACCGGCAGAAGGAGGAGAAGTTCTTCGCCTTCGTGAAGCGCGTCGGCAAGGGCCCGATTCGCGAGATCCTCGAGCCGTTGAACCAGAACTTCCCGACGCACGACGCCGAGCCGGGCTTCTATTCCGACTGGGGCGATCCGCGCCAGTACAGCATCGGTGACATCGGCATCGGCGAATGCGCCGGCGAAGTCGTCTCGCGCTACCAGTTCGAGATCGTCGCCGCGGAGCGGCTCGTATTCGAGGCGGGCCTCCACCTCGATCGCGGCGCCGTGCAGCAGGCCGGGGAAACCGCCTTTGCCGCGTTCCTGCAGGCGGCCCGCGGCCTCGTGCAGATGCAGTATGACGACATTGGCAGCGCGCCCGATGAGATCGTCGCCGAGTTCAAGGAGCGCTTCTTCGACACGAAGATGTTCTTCGATCCGTTTGTTGGCCCCAAGTTCGCGAACTATCTCTTTGCCGCCCATGCGGCCAGGGGCGAGACGTTCACCGCCGACACGGCGCATCATCGCATCGCCGAGGCCCAGCTCTTCATCGAGGCGGTGCACAACTGCTATAACAAGATCCGGACGACCGCCCCGGCGGCCGCCAAGTAGCCAGCCGGCGCCGGTTCGCCGGCGCCACGGCCCCGTCCACCCTTCCCGCTTCCTTCACCACCGCCCCCACCCGCGATGGAACTTCAACATCTCATTGTCAAAATTCCTGTCGACGGCGCGCTCGCGATCGACCCGGCCAAAATCGTCGACGTCATGCACCAATGGGTCGCGAAGCAGTTAATCCCCGGCGTCCTGTTGATCGACGTCGCGGAGCTGTTGCACGTGCCGCATGGTCCAGGCGTCCTCGCCGTTGGTCACGAGGCGGATCTCTCCCTCGACCACACCGGTGGCAACTGGGGCGTTCAATACCGGCGCAAGACCATGCAGCCCGGCACGAATGCCAGCCGCATCGCCGACGCCCTGAAGTGCGCCGCCCAGACCGCGGGCCGCCTGAAGGAGGCGTTCCCCGCCCTCAAGCTGAGCCGCACCGAGTTCGAACTGATCGTCAACGATCGCGGCATCGCGCCCAACACGCCCGAGGCCTACGCCGCCGGCACGCCGGAAATCGAGTCAGCGCTAAAGGCCGCGTTGGGCCACGGTGATTTCAAGCTCACCCGGCACGACCGCGAACAGCGCCAGCGCTTCGGCGTCAGCGTCAAGTCGGCCCAGCCGTTCGATCTCGCCGCACTCGCGCGTTGAGCCGAGAGCACGTCCGGGCCGCGTGGCCCGGACGACGGAAGAGGCGCAGCGGTCGAGTCCCTGCGCTCACCGCACAGGGCTACATCGATCGACGTCGGGGGGGCGTACTGGTTTGGTGACCGGCTATCACTCGAAGACGGCGGGCGCGAAATCTTCACCGCAGTGCCAGCCTGGCTCACCGGATTCGCCTGCCGCGGAGGCGCGCCCTACCGCACTCACGCTATCTCGCC
>CAINHV010000056.1 GCA_903848965.1 uncultured Opitutia bacterium
GAGCCCGGCGGCGCGATCGTTAACGCCGCTCGCGGGCGCTAACGCTTACCAGGTCCCGCCGAACTAGAAGTTCAGCTTCGCCGTGAGGGTATAACTCCGCGGCGGCTGGAAGTTGTAACTTCCCGGAATGCTGACGATCGCCGGCTGCGAGATGTCATTATTCATCGGAGCCTGGACCAGCGCATTGGCCGTCGAATTGCCCGTCGTGCTGTTCTCGAGAACGGGCTTGTCCGAGCCGAACAGATTATTGATCGCCAGGTCGAACTGGATGGTCTTGGGAGCATACTGGCGACCACCCTCCTTCAACCGCACCGTGTAGGAGAAATTCGCCATGGCCTTGGCATAGCCGCCGACCCACAGGTAGTTGGTCGATTTGGAATTCGGTCCCGCAATCGCGCGCGCCGGATTGGCGGGATCAACGATGGTGTCAGCCGCCCGGCCGCCGAGGATCTGCTTCCCGCGATAGTTAATCGCGATGCCGGCACGGAGGCCCTTTAGCCGCCCCTGTGTGAACCGGTAATCCGTGGCAATATTGGAGGTGAGTTCAGGACCACCGGTCTCGCGCGAAGCGGTCGCAGCGAGGCCCAGAATCGAGGGAATCGTGACCCCTTGGTAATCATTCCAAGCATTTGCCGCCTCTTGCACGCGCAGCACATTGATTTTGGTCGGATCGTTCAAAGCCGGGTTGATGAAAGCCTGATTGTTGGCGTCGATCGTGATTCCCGCATCGCCGAGAATCTGGCGCAGGATCGGATCTTTCGCCTTAAACCAGACCGGCATGTCGGGCATGACGTCCTTCTGGGTCGGCGCGTTCATCCCCGCGTTGAGGATGAGCCGCCAATTTCGCGTCAGGTTGGCCGTCATCTCCGCCTCATAGCCGTCGGTCTCGCTGGTCTGCGTGGACGTGACGTTGAGACCAGGGAACACGGGCAGGCCCCGGATGTTTCGGCCACCTTCGCTGAGGTCACCCACGATGGGGGCGTTGGACATGGAGGTAATATTCGGCCGGAAGTTGAAACCGACACCAAAGGTCCGGTTCTTCTGGAAAGCACGGTACCAGCCGAGCGAGACGCTCATCTTTCCGTTTGGCTGCGTGAACCGGATTCCAGCGTCGTAGCTACGGGACGACGTCGGAGGAATGAGGTTGAAGTTGGCGTCCTGCGAGCCCGCGTTCAGATCGAACGTCGTGCTGTCGTTGGCTTAAATGCCCAACCACGAGGTCAGGTTGATCACCCCGCCGAAACTACGCGTATTCACCGCGCTGAGCAGATCGGGTGGGCTGTAGTCGTCCCGGAAGCGATCGTCTTTGTACTGGGCCAGCGACAGATTGGTGCCGTTGACGACGGCGCGCGGACGGGCGTCGGCGTTAATTGCGGGTGACAAAGCCACCCCGGCCGCATTCTTCGGCGTGTAGCTCAGGCTCCAATAGTCCTTCGGCGCCTTGGGCCGGTGGGAGTAGTATTCCCCTTTCCAGCCCGCGGGCATGCTTTCCGAAAAGTTAAAGATGTCGACCTGCAGCTTGGTAATGTCTCGACGAACCGCGCCGATCAAAACGAGGCGGTTCTTGAACAAGTTCAGATTGGCTGCGACCTGGACAAACTTGTAGTATTTTTTGGTGTCATCGGTGCTGCCCGACCGGTTGGGCTGCACATACCACTTCGGCGTCAACGTGGCTCTCGTACCCGTCAGGGGATTGGAGACGGTCAAAGCCTGCTTGGTGTTGTGCGGGCTGGCCAACTTGCCTCTCAGCGCCGTGTATTGCCGGGTATAAACCGACTGGATGTTCATGTCGGCGGCCGCGAAGTAGGAGCGGAAGTCCGACCCGGGCAGAACCCCGTCTCCGAGGGGCAGCAGGAAGAAGTCCTGCCGGTTCTCCAAGTCGAGGTTCTGAATGCCGCCCATCATTCCGACTTGCATCCGACCAAAGCGCGTATCCTTGACGTAGGCCAACTGCAGGCTGGCGTTGTGATGGCCCGGGTTCTTGTGAAACGCGAACGGCGTATTTTCCGAGTAGGGCTGCAAGAAGTAGGGATTCGGATCGCCATTCGGCTTCAGCCGATTGATGTCCATTTGCATATTATACA
>CAINHV010000057.1 GCA_903848965.1 uncultured Opitutia bacterium
CTCGCGGGCGCGGGCGGCGTTGAGGCCCTTGTCGACGATCCGCTTGGCGATCGGCGGGTTCGTTTCGAAATACTGCATCAGGCCCTCGTAGGTGACGGAGCCGACGACGCTCTCGACCTCGGGGGACAGCAGCTTGACCTTGGTCTGGGACTCGAACTTCGGATCGCTGTGCTTGATCGAGATGACGGCGGCGAGGCCCTCGCGGACGTCGTCACCGGTGATCTGGGGATCCTTTTCCTTCAGCAGGTTGTTGGCCTTCGCGAACTGGTTGATCGCGCGGGTGAGGGCGCTGCGGAAGCCCGACAGATGCGTGCCGCCATCCGGATTGTGAATCGTGTTGGTGTAGCAGAGGACCTGATCGTTGTACGTGTCGTTGTACTGGAGCACGACCTCGCAGTGGATCTCGGCGGCCTTGTCGTCGAGTTGGAGCTTGGTCTCCTTGACGAAGCGAATCGGCTTCGGGTGCAGCGGGGTCTTGCCCGTGTTGATCTGCTTCACGAACTCCTCGACGCCATCCTTGTAGAAATAGCGCTCGGGCTTCTGCTCGGCCGGGCGCTCGTCGATGAAAACAATCTCGAGGCCGGAATTGAGGAACGCGAGTTCGCGGAGGCGCTGGCTGATCCGGCCGGCCTGAAACACCGTGGTCTCGCGGAAGATTTCCGCGTCGGGCTTGAAGGTGATGTAGGTGCCCGTGCCCTTGGCCTTCCCGATGACCCCGAGCTTCTTCATGGTCTTGCCGCGCTCGAACTTCATGTGGTGGACGGAGCCGCCGCGGGAGACCTCGACCTCGAACCACTCGGAGACGGCATTGACGCACTTCGCGCCGACGCCGTGCGTGCCGCCGGAGAACTTGTACCCGCCCTGGCCGTATTTGCCGCCGGAGTGGAGCGTGGTCAGGACCATCTCGACGCCGGGAATCTTGTAGGTCGGGTGGATGTCGACCGGGATGCCGCGGCCGTTGTCGCGGATGCTGATCGAGCCATCGACGTGGATGTTGACCTCGATGCGGGTGCAGTGCCCGGCCAGATGTTCGTCGACCGAGTTGTCGAGCACCTCGGAAACGCAATGGTGGAGCGCTCGTTCGTCCGTGCCGCCGATGTACATGCCCGGCTTCTTACGCACGGCCTCGAGGCCCTCGAGTTTGCCGAGTTTCGAGGAATCGTAGGTCTCGATGTAGGCGGGATCAGCGGGATTCAGGGGTACGTCGGCGGAGTCGGCCATGAAGAGATTTCCAGAGGGGAGAGGACGGTAAAAATGAAAGGGAAATTCTCGCGAGGAAGCGTCGGACTGGCGAGGGTTTTCTTGAGAAAAAACCGGGGTCAAAAGGCCCTTTCTTTTGCGATTACGGGCTTGCGATCCCTGACCGGGGCCGGACCCCGGGGTAGGTCCGGCTTGCGAGCGGGATTTTGGGGGCAGGGGAGGAGCGGAAGCGGGCTTTGGCAGCATTTCCAAATGCGGCCGATCAAATCCTCCCCGCCCACTGAGCTCGGCCCCCCAGGTGGCGTCGCAATGACCCGGCAGTAACTCAAGCGTTCAGCTTTGGGAGTTGAGCGTTGGTCCGCCTTCTCGCTCCCGAACGTCCAGACTCGGACTTGGCACAGAAGGACAATCCAAGGTCGGACGAAGAACGGAGAAGCTCCTTTCCTTGGTTCGACCTTGGTTTGCCGTCCCGCATTGGTCCGCGGGGCGGACCAATGCGGGCGCATTCGAGCCCGGGCGGAGC
>CAINHV010000058.1 GCA_903848965.1 uncultured Opitutia bacterium
CGGCCTCGGTGATCGGCCGGTGGCACGGGTCTCCCGCCCCGGGTTGGGCACCTGCGCCTGACGCTCCCGAAGTCTCCCCCGATCCCGGCCCGGTGAACTTCAACACGACGAAACACACCAGCGCCGTTCCCTTGATTTCGTCCGGCACTCCGATCACGGCGGCCTCGCTCACTGCCGGATGCATCGTCAGTGCGTCCTCGACCTCGCCCGGCCCAACCCGCTTGCCAGCGACCTTGAAGGTGTCGTCGGTCCGGCCAAAGAGGAACCATTGCCCGTCCTCATCGATCTTCGCCCAATCGCCGTGATACCAGACCCCGGGAAAGCGGTTGAAGTAGGTTTCCAGATATCGCGCATCGTCGTGCAGGAAACTCTTGGTCATCGAAGGCGCGGGTTGCCGGCAGACGAGATGTCCCATCGTACCGTTCGACACGGGCTGGCCTTCGTCGGAATACACCGCCACGTCCATGCCCAGGCCAGGTCCGCCCAGCGAGCAGGCCTTGAGCGGTTCCACCGGATAGGGCTGCAAGTGACAGCCGATAATCTCGGTGCCGCCGGAGATATTCATGACGGGGCAGCGCGTTCCGCCCACTTCTTCGAAGAACCAGCGATAGCTCGCCTCGTCCCACACTTCGCCCGTCGAACCGAGGACACGCAGACGCGAGAGATCCTGCGAACGCGGTCCGCGCCCATCCGTGGCCCGGATCAGCGTCCGGATGAGCGTCGGTGAGAGTCCCAGCGTCACGACACCGAGCTTCGCGCAGACCTCCCAGATCCGATCGCTCGTCGGCGAGTTCGGCGCCCCATCGAACAAAACGATTGGGGTCCGGAAAAGCAGGCAGCCGATGATCTCCCACGGACCCATCATCCAGCCGATATCCGTCACCCAGAAGAAGGGCTCACCCGGACGCGCATCGAAGGAATGGCGGATCTCCTTGCCCATTTGCAGCAGGCAGCCCGCGTGGGTGTGCACCGTGCCCTTCGGACGGCCGGTCGTGCCGCTTGTGTAAATGACCAGGCAGGGATCCTCGGCCTCGGTCGGGGCACACGCCGACAAGGCCCTCGACTCCTCGCCGGCCACCGGCGCCGGTCCAAGAAAGAAGGCCCAATCTGCCGTATCCGTCCAAACGACACGCTGGATGCTCGCCACCTTCGCGGCTGCCGCGCGGGCAATATTGCCCGTCGCCGCGGGTTTGCCCCGCCGTTGCAGGGTTCCGCAGGCAAACAGGATCTTCGCGCCGCAGGAGTCGAGGCGCTCCCGCAGCGCCTCCTCGCCATAACCGCAGAAAATCGGGACGAAGCGCGCGCCGATCTTCATCGTCGCGAACAGCACCACCACGGTCGCGACCTGCATCGGCGCATAGAGACCCACGCTGTCGCCGCGCTGGATTCCGGCCTTCTGCAGGGCCGTGGCGCAGCGATCCACCAAGGCGGCAAGCTCCGCGAACGTGACCTGCCGCGCGTCCTCCGGCCGACCGGAATCGGCTTCATAGAACAAGGCCGTCTCCGCACCGTGGCCGTCCCGCACGTGTCGATCCACGCAGTTGTGCGTCACATTGATCTGCCCGTCGACGAACCACCGGGTCCACGGAAACCCGGCGCTGCTGTCCCGCACCTTAGACGCCGGACGCGTCCACTCCAGACCGAGATCCTGCTGCATGGCGTTCCAGAACCAGTCGATGTCGCGGACCGATGCCGCGCGCAGTTCTGCCAGCGAAGCGAAGCCGTGCCGACGCATGAAATCGGCGACATGGGAGTCGCGGGTCCAAGGGTGATCGCCCGGTTGCCAGAGAAATGAGCCGCTCATGCGGGGCGGGAGGCAAGATGAGCCGGCGCCTTGGCGGGCAGACGAGGCGGAAGACCGCCGCGAGACTGCGCCCCTACTTTCGGCAAACGATCGAAAATCATGAGAGGGGAATTCACAGCAGCTCGACGCAAACAGCGAGCCCTTCCCCGCCGCCGATACAAATAGCCGCGACGCCCCGGCGCGCGCCCCGTTCGCGCAGCGCGGCGAGGAGGGTCACGAGAATCCGCGCGCCGCTGCACCCGATGGGATGGCCGAGGGCAATCGCCCCGCCGCGGACGTTGACGCGATCGGGCGCGAGATTGAGTTCCTGAATAAAAGCGAGTGCGACGACCGCGAACGCTTCGTTGATCTCCCACAGGTCGACGTCACCGACGCCCCAACCCGCCCGCGCCAGGGCCTTTTGGGCCGCCGCGATGGGCGCCGTCGTAAACCAAATCGGTTCCTGCGCATGGCTGCCAAAGGACACCAGCCGCGCCAGCGGCCTAAGGCCGCGCGTCCGCGCGGCCTCGGCCGTCGTGAGGACCAGTGCCGCGGCCGCGTCGTTGATGCTGGAGGCGTTGGCGGCGGTGATCGTCCCCTGCGGATCGAAGGCGGGCCGAAGCGTCGGAAGGCGATCGTAGTTCACCTTGGCGGGACCTTCGTCGCGCTCGATCCGCTTCGTGCCACCCTTGGGTTCGGCCACCTCCACCGGCGTGATCTCCTGCGCGAGGCGACCATCAACCTGGGCGGCATTGGCCCGGCGAAAACTCTCCACGGCGTAGTCATCCTGTTGCTGGCGGGTGAAGCCATACTTCTGGACGCACTGCTCGGCGCACTTGCCCATGTGGATCTGACCGTAGGGATCCCAGAGACCATCGTGGATCACCGAGTCCAGCATCGTCTGGTTGCCGAGTCGAAAACCTTCCCGCGCCTTCGGCAACAGGTAAGGGGCCGCGCTCATGTTTTCCATGCCGCCGGCCACGACGACCTCGGCCGCGCCCACCTGAAGGGCGTGGCTGCCTTGCATCACGGCCTGCAGTCCGGATCCGCAGACCTTGTGGATCGTGACGGCACGCACGGAGTCGGGTAGACCTCCGTAAATCGCCGCCTGGCGGGCCGGAGCCTGACCGAGTCCGGCCTGCAGGACATTGCCGAGCAGGACATCGGTAACATCGGCCGGGGCAATCCCCGCCTGGGCTACCGCGGCCCCCACGGCCACCGCGCCCAACCGCGGGGCGGAAACCGAAGCCAGGGCACCTTGAAAAGCCCCGATCGGGGTACGAGTGGCGGAGAGGATGACGACGTCACGCATGCAACGCCGACGTAAGTAGAATTCCGCGGCAAAGCGCAGAAAAAAATTAGCGCCATCGCCCGTGCGGTCGAAGCGAAAGGCCGGACGCATTTGTCATCTAATAGATGACAACAACCAGACCGCCATTTCTGGAGATGTCTCAGCCGCCTTATCACGCACCCAAAACCGTTGGGCCTACCGCGCCTCACGGACAAGCAATCGCATCGCCTCCACCCCAAATCGAAAATCAAGAATCCAAAATCGAAATTCTCTAGCTGTCCTCGAGCTTCACATTCCGGTCGCGCAGGAACGGCACCAATTCCTCGGTGCCAAAGTCCGCCAGGATCTTGCCGTTCCAGTCGAGGGTTGGCGCCTTCGTCTGGCCCGACTTCCGTTTGAGCTCTTCGAACGCCGCCGCGTCTCCGCTGACTTCGCGGAGACGGTAACCCACGCCGTGCTCGTCGAGGAACTTGATCGCCTCGGTACACCAGGGGCAGCCCTCTTTGGTGTAGAGGATGGGCAGAGTGTCAGTGGTCATGAAGAGAGGGTCCGGCCCAGGAGGGCCTTGTCCCCCGCGAGAGAAGATCCGCCGACATCGTGAGGCAACTGCTGACTGCGGGCGGGCGAGGCACCGGGCGATCCCCCGACCATAGCTAACAAAATCACCGCCCTCGGGACGGAAGGTCATCGTCGCATGCTCCACCACTCGCATTCGCACCGCAGGTCGGCATCATCGCCGGCATGATTCCTTTCGGGACAACTCGTGATGGAGAGGAGACCCACCGCTTCACGCTGCAAGGCGGACCCGGAAGCCGGGTGGAGCTCTCGGACTACGGCGCCACGCTCGTGCGCTGGTTCGCCCCGGATCGGCGCGGGAGATCGGAGGATGTTGTCCTCGGTTTCGATTCCGTCGCCGGCTACGTCGGTCACCATTCCTATTTCGGGGCCACCGTGGGCCGCTATGGCAACCGCATCGCGCAGGGTCGATTCAGCCTCGACGGAAAAGTTCATGTACTCGCCGCCAACAACCAACCCGGGGGAATTCCCTGTCACCTTCACGGCGGGCGCTCCGGTTTCGACAAGCGCCTCTGGGCCGCCGACGAGCAAACGGTCGACGGCCGGCCGGCCGTGCGATTTCGGCTCCGCAGTCCGGAGGGAGACGAGGGCTACCCCGGCACCCTCGACGTGGACGTCACGTATTCGATCGGCAATGACGGCGCCCTGCGGATCGACTATGAGGCGACCACCGATCGCGCCACGCCGATCAACCTCACCAACCACAGTTATTTCAACCTCGTGGGTGAGGGCCACGAGAGCGTCCTCGGGCACATCGTGACCATCCAGGCGTCGCGGTATCTCCCCGTCAGCGCCGGGATGATTCCGACGGGAAAACTGGCGCCGGTGGATGACACGCCGTTCGATTTTCGCGCGCCGGCCCGGATTGGCGATCGCATCGAACACCGGAACGAGCAACTGCGACTCAGCGAGGGTTATGATCACACGTTCGTGCTCGAGCCGCGCCCCACGTCCGAACCCACGCTCGCCGCCACGGTCTACGAGCCGATCTCGGGCCGGCTCCTTGAGGTCTTCACCACCGAACCAGGCGTGCAGTTCTACACCGGCAACTTTCTCGACGGCACCAGCGTGGGGAAGAGCGGACGCCCCTACCCGCGCCGCAGTGGCTTTTGCCTCGAGACCCAGCACTTCCCGGATTCGCCCCATCAACCGGCCTTTCCCTCGACCATCCTGCGGCCGGGTATGATGTTTCGCTCGACGACAATTTACCGCCTGGGGATCCGCTAGAGCCGTTTCAGTTGACGTGCAGCCGACAAGACGGCGCGGGCGCGCCCCTCCTGTAGGTCCCGAATCCCCGCGTTCAAGCGCAGGGCTACTCGGCATTGGTCGCCCGCGGCGTGAGCAGCGGGAAGTTTGGTCACCATGCTCGTCCGGCCATTGTGCGATCCTCAATAAGCCGCGCCGGACCGCAGGAGCCAGCGACACGCGTTGGGGGATATCCCCTTGTTCTTGCCGTCGTGCGCGGTTCGCGCGCATTTTGCCGGTTCATGTTCCCCACCTCATTCCTTCGTTCCCGGACGCGCCGCCGGCTCTCGTGGGGCATGTCGCTGGCGGGAATTTTTGCGGGGCTGACCGCGCTCCAGTTCGCCGTGTCCGGCTGCGGACGCCGTGAGCCCAAGGCGGCCACCCCGCCACCCGCGCCCCCGACGGCCACTCCGGTCGTGGCGAAGTCCGCGGACTGCCGGTCGTGCCATGAAGCCGCCTACCAGGCCTGGTCCGACTCCCATCACGCGCACGCCCACCGACCGGTGGATGCCACGGCGGACGCCGCGGCGTTTACGACCGCGCGGTCGGTCACGGTCGAGGGAGTGACGTACGATTTGAACGCCAGCGGACCCCGGCCGCAGATCGCCGAGCGTCGGGGCGAGGCGCCGGCGCAGGTCAGTGCCGTGGAGTTCGTCCTCGGGTATACGCCGCTGCGGCAGTACGTCGTTCCGATCGGTGGCGGCCGCTACCAGATGACGGAGTTGGCCTTCGATCCGGCGAAGCAGGACTGGTTCAACGTTTTCGGATCCGAGCAGCGCACGCCCGGCGAGTGGGGACATTGGCAGGGCCGCGGGATGAATTGGAATTCCATGTGCGCGCACTGCCACCTGACGGCGTTCGAAAAGAACTACCAGCCGGCGACCGACACCTATGGCTCCACCTGGAGCGAACATGGCGTCGGGTGCGCGCAATGCCACGGCAGCATGCCCGCGAGTCATGCGACAGTTCCGAGGAAGCAGGGGCCGATTCTCGCCGAACGCCAGCGCGCGCAGGAAACCTGCGCGCCGTGCCACGCGCGGAACGAACTGCTGACCGGCAGCGTGACGCCCGGCGTCCCGTATGCGGATCACTATCGCCTCACCCTCCCGGTCGAAACCGGCGTTTTCCATCCGGACGGACAAGTGCGCGAGGAGGATTTCAACACGACCTCGCTGCTCCTCAGCCGGATGGGCGGCAAGGCCGGGGTCACCTGCCTCGATTGTCATGAGCCTCATAGCGGCAAGATCAAGCTGCCGGCCGCCAACAACGCGCTCTGCCTGCAATGTCACAGCAGCCCAGCCAGCCGGCCGGACGCGATCGTGATCGATCCCCTGGCCCATTCCCATCACGCCGCCGGCAGCACGGGCAATCAGTGCGTCTCGTGCCACATGCCGACGACGACCTACATGCAGCGGGACCCACGTCACGATCATGGATTCCTCAAACCCGATCCGCTCCTGACTAAGGAACTCGGCATCCCCAACGCCTGCAACCGGTGCCACACGGATCGCGATGTCGATTGGGCCATTGCGGCCACGGACAAATGGTACGGGCCCAAGATGGAGTCGCGCCAGCGCGAGCGAGCGCGCGCCGTGGCCTCCGCGCAGAAGGGTGAAGCGACTTCGGCGGCTCACCTGCTCTCCCTGCTGCGCACCGAGGACATTCCCGCCTGGCGCGCCACGCTCCTCCTCCTCGCGAGGCCCTTCGCCGGCACGACACCCGAGGTCGTCACTGCGGCGCGCGGGGCACTCGGCGACGCCGATCCGATGGTGCGATCCGCGGCGGTCCAGGTCCTCGGCGGACTGACCGATAAACGCGGACTCGTGGAGCCGCAGCTCAAGGACCCCTCGCGGCTCGTCCGGCTTGATGCCGCGTGGGCGTTGTCAGATCGCCTGCCAGCCGGCTCGATGGAACGCTTGGAACTTGATCGCTATCTCGCGACCATGGCCGACCAGCCGGCCGGGCAGCTCCGCCTGGCCCAAGACCATTTCAATCGCGGGCAGTTGGTCGAGTCCGAGGCGGCCCTCCGGAAGGCGGCGGAGTGGGATCCCAATTCCGGCGCCATCTTCGCCACACTCGGCACGGTCCTGAACGCCGCTGGGCGTGACCGGGAAGCGGCGGCGGCGTTCTGGCGCGCCGCGCAAAAGGATCCCACGGATGCCAATGCCGCCTTCAGCGCCGCCCTCGCCTTCGCCGCGGCCGGCCAGCTGCCGGACACCGAACTGGCCCTCCGCGAGGCGACGCGCCTCGATGCCCGGCATGAGCGCGCTTGGTACAATCTCGGCCTCGTCCTCGCCCAGACTGGGCGTCCTGCGGAAGCCCTCGAGGCCCTGGCCAACGCCGAGCGTCTCGGGCCCGCCGTGGCCGATTATCCCTACGCGCGCGCCACCGTGCTGCTGAACCGCGGCGATCGCGTCGGCGGGGGCGCAGCGTTGCGGCGGACCCTGGAAATCGATCCCGCCCATCGCGAGGCGGCCGGGTTGCTGCAGCGACTGGGAAATTAGGGCGGAAGGCCAGGCCGGCGGAATGCCGAGGTAGCGCCAGTCTTCGACTGGCGAAAAGGGAAATGTTTTTCGTTCGGACATTCGCCGGTCGGAGACCCGGCGCTACTCGGAGCGCGATCGGCGAATCCTGCTCGTAGTAGCGCAGCTTGCTGCGTCCAATGGGCATTCGAACGATCAGCCGGGCGCAGCAAGCCTGCGCCCCTACCCGACTGCGCCCCCAATCAAGTAAGCCGAAAGGCGACCGTCAGCAGCGACGGCGGCGCAGGACGAAGGCAACCCCGGCGAGGCCCAGCGCGAACAGCACGTAAGTCGAGGGCTCGGGGACGACCGTCGGATCGAAGTTTAACATCAGCGCCATATTACCCGGGGCACCACTCAGGCTGAAATTGAAACCGATGGCATCAGCGGGCAGCGAGTTTTGGAACATGCCCGTCTGAATCGCGAACTTCGAACTGGCGAAGCCCGTGATGTTCGTGGCGGTCAGCACGGTCCATTGGCGGGGCTTCGTCGGATCGAAGTTCAGCGTCAGGCCCTGGTCGCCATTGGCCCCGAGCGAGACGATCTTGAAATCGAAAGGCGCGATCGTCGTCGCAGAGATGTTCACGTTGCCCGCCACCGCGACCTGATCCCAACCCGCCGCCGAGTTGGCTGCATCCTGGAACTCCCAATAGTACGCGCCACCGGCGGCGAGGATGAGCGTGTTACTGACCTCGAGCAGGCTGCCATCGAAGTGGAGAGTCCCGGCGCTAAATCCCGGAGCCAGCCTGCCCTGATGTTCGCCGTCGCCCACGACGCTCAATGTTGCAGACGGCTTGAAAGTGCCGGTGCCGGCCAGCGCGCCGTCCTCGAGCGCAATCGCATTCGCAATGGTCACCCCTGCTTCGAGCGCCAGGGTGCCGCCGTGGACGGTGACGACATTGGTGGATGGACCGAACGCATTGTTGTGGCCGGCCTGAAGAGTGAGACCGCTGCCGATCAAGGTCGTACCCACGTAGCCACTGCTGTCACCGCCGAGCCGCAGGCGGGCACCGTAACCATTGAAAACGAGGGCGCCGTTGCTGCTCGCGAAGCGACCGAGATACTCAGACTCGGAGCCTTGGTTGATCGTGAGGGTGTTGCCGCTGCCCACCGTGATTTGATCGAGACTGTTGTCGCCCGAGATGCCGTTGACCGTGGCATCGACCGAGAAGGCGACCGAGGGCCCGGACACAGTCCCGAAGCCGAGCGGCCCGGTCCCGAGAGCATTGGCGTGGGCGACGTTGATCGTGCCCTGGGCGATGTAGAAGCCGCCGGAGAACGCCGAGTTGTCGCCGCTGAGCGTCACCGTGAAATTGCCGGTCTTATAAATTTCCCCGTAGCCGGAAATTTGCCCAGCGAGGGTAAATCCATTCGAGCCGCCCAGGGTCAGGTCGCTCTGCAGGTAAAGATTGTTCGGGAGCGAGAGACCGGAATCCGCGGCCGCCAGCACGGGCGTGGCAAAATTCGCATAGTAATCATAGTCGGAAAAATAACCGCCATTGACCGTCAGGGTTTCAGTGCCGAGCGCCGTATTGCTCCCGAACATCAGCTGGCCGGAGTAGAAGGTGGTACCGCCCGTGTAGGTGTTGTTGCCGCTCAGCGTGACACTGGAGAGCGGGCCGCTGGAATCCGTGGGCGACCGGTGCATCGCCGGCGTATAACGTTCACCGATGGCGACCGAATTCGCTCCGCCGAACGGGGTCGTCACCGTCAACTGGCCGCCCTTGTAGCCGGCGAAGCGATACTCGGTCTGCCCGGTCGGCAGGGTGATGGCCGTGGCTCCGATGATGGCACTGGTGGTGGTTCCGAGATAGACAGTCGAACTTGAGTTAAGCACGCTGAGATCGAGCGGCCCGCCGACCGCATAGGTGCCGGTGAAGGAATCGAAGCCGATCGTCCCTCGATGCGGTGAGCTGCTGAACCTGTTAATCAGCGACTGCGCCCCAGTACCCTCGGTGCCAATATCTTCGGTGCCAATATAGCCCATGCCGAACATCTGAAACAAACCCGTGGCCGGCATGGACCCAGTCTTGAAAATCACCGCGGAACCGTAGATCTCCGTGCCGGAGGAACCAGAATAGGTATTGGTGCCGCCGAGTCGGAGCGTCAGCGGCGTCCTATCGTCCGAGTCAACAGACAGGGAGCGCGGGTTGCTGCCGTCCACGAGGTTCGAGTTCACTTCGAGCAAACCGCCGCCGCCGCCAAACTGGTAATAATCGCCCTGCGGTGTGATTGTGGCGGCTGCCGACAGGATCGCCCGGGTCGCCGAAGCGAGGCGAACGTTAGAATTGAAGGCGGTGACGGGTTCGTCCCCATCCGGATCGCCCAGGTTGATCGTGCCAGTGAAGGTATTCGGCGTTCCCGTCAGCGGCCCGTCGAAACCAATGGCGCCCGAGGTGTTGCCCCGGTCGAACTTGCTGAGAAAGTTGCTCTGGATGCTGCCCGGAACGAAGCCGATCCCGATATAGCCATAGTAGTACGAGGCCAGGCTGTTCGAGGACGGCAGCGATTCCGCATTCGCGAAGATGATGTTTCCATACTCGGCCGTCGTGCCGCCCTGATACGAGTTCGTGCCACTGAGGATGACGCTCTGGTAGCGATCCACGGACAAACGGCCTGACCCGGTGATGTTGCCGTTCAGCAGGAGCGGGCCGGAGCGCGGCGAAAAGGTGACACTGCTGTTAAGCTGCACCGATCCCGTGATGGTCAGGCTCCCGTGGCCGTAAATCGGAAGGTAATTGTCTTCAAAAGCATTGAACACGACGTTGTTCGAAATCGTCCGGGAGCCGTTGCCGACCGCGAGCGAAACGTAGGCGCCTTCGTAGTAATCGTAGTAGCGGGGATTGAGCGTCAGCGTGCCAGTTCCGAGGGCCGCGTCGTGCCCGATGGTCAGCTCCCCGTAGTTCAAACTGACTCCGCCCGTGAAGGTATTCGCCGCGTTCAGCACCGTGTCGCCGAATACGTCAAGGCTCCCGGCGCTGGCGCCCTGATTGGCAATCACGCCGTTCAGGGTCACCCGCGAATAGCCATAGTAGCCCTCACTCTGAAGGTTGCTTAACCCCGCCACGTCTCTGAATTCTTCGAAGTCGACGAAGCCCAACTGCAGCCGGCTGCCCAGCGTGATGGGATTATGGAGCACGAGATCCTCTTCATCGTAGCCGGCCGACGAAAGCACGGGTTTGAGGGCCGTGCTGGGCACGGTGAGCGTGCCGGTGCCGATCGGTCCGGAGATGATGGTGCCATCCGGCCGCAAGCGAGTATTGTCCGCCAGCCCCAGATGTCCGCTCAGGAGGGTCGTCCCTCCCGTGAAGGTGTTGGCGCCGCGCAACTCGACCCGGCCCTCGCCCAGGACCGGGGACCCCGACCCCACTTCGACCCTGTTCACATCCCCGGCGAGGAGCGGCGCCGTCACGGACAGTCTTGCGTCATTGGTGGCGAGCAGCGACAGGGTGCGATCCGCCCCGGATTGATTGGGTGCCTGAATTCGACCGGCCAGCGCAATATTGGTCGCGGAACCCAGATAAATCCTGCCCAGCGCGGAGAGGTCGATGGGGTCGCTCACGATCCGGGAGTTGTAATACCAATCGCTGTCGCCGTTGGTCAGCTGGTCAGCGATGAAGTCCGATGAATCAACGCCCAGAACGGAACTGCTTTGATAAGTGGACAACCGGGAGATAAAATTGGCGAAGGTCGGCGCTTGGGTGAGTGCCTCCGTGAATCCAAGGTAGCCGTTGGCCCCGAGCGAGAACGTGCGGCCGGCCGGCAGCGCCGTCGCGGAATCGAGGATGGCCAGGGAGTTCGTCACGTTCAGGTTGCCGGTAAACGTGTTGTTACCCTGGAAGATCACATTGAGGGCGTTCTCCAGGATGGTCGTGACGGAGTTGACCGATACCGCGGTGCTGCCGCCGACATCCGCCAGATTGCTGCGGACGACGAGCGTTCCACCGCCGTTGCCAAAAGTATAGCCCCCCGAAGGTGGCGTAATCGTTCCCGTCAGGATGGCCCCGGACAGCGAACCGATCGTGAATCCACTGCCAAAGCCGGAGAAATTCAATGCCTCGGCGAAGGTATGCGGCTCATAGGAATTATCATCCGTGTCGAAGCCGAACGTGCCGGAGAACGCGGTCTTGTCGGCCGGGGCGATCCGCGCGAGGAGCGCGGCCGCCGTCGGGACGGACTCCCCCGAGCCGGCGCCGATCCCAACATAACCTTGGTTGGTCACCTTGATGGCGGCGGTGTGATCGAGCGAGCCGGACGAACCAAAAATCAGTCCGGCGTGATACGCCGTCAGCTGGGCAATATTGCTGCCCACCGTGCCGGTAAAGATGGCGATTCCCCTCTCCTCGCGGTCGCGGCTGTCGATCGTGAGCGTCGATCCGGCGGCTAAAGTGTCAAAAGAACCGGAAAACTGCACCGGTGCATTGCCGCCAAGGTGCAGCCTGGAGGCGACATCCGAGAAACGCACGATACCGGCAAGTTCCAACCCCAAGTCGTCCATGCCAGTCCGCCCGAGTATGACGTCGCTCCAGAGGAACACATTGTTGTGGATTCGGATGTCGTCGTCATAGTTGTAGTAGGACACGTGGACGCTGGCGGGGGCGAGGGTGGTGCCGGGCTGCATCGTCAAAGATCCCCGCCCAATCGGCCCACTGCCAATGCTGCTGCCGTCCAGGTTGCTGCTCGAACCCAGGAGCAGCGGTCCGCTGCCGGTGGTCACCGCGGTATCGCCACCGTAGGTACTGGCGCCCGCGAGGAGCAGGCTGCCGGTCCCGGTCACGAGGATGCCGCCGTTGGTGATGTTAGAGTAAATCGAGAGCTCCGTGGTCGCGTTGGTCGAATTGGCGAGGGCGAAGGTGCGGGTGGTCTCACCGAGATCGAGCGTGCCGCCAAACGGATACTCACTGGAGGAGATGTCTCCACGGGCGATCGTCGCCCCGAAAGGGCTGTTCGTCGCGTCATAGGTCAGATTGCCGCCGAGCGTCAGGATCCCCGAAGAACCCAACGCCACGCCATTCGCAAACGCGCCCGCGCCCGGACCGCCGAAGGTGAGGGTTCCAATGGACTGAGACGTGGATTGGAGATGGAGGACGGCACTTCCCAAGGTTCCCTTAATAGTCACGTTGCCGCCGGAGGGCAGGGCATTCTGGGCGTCGAGTTCCAGCCGCCCGCCGGTCACCGTGGTTCCCCCCGTGTAGGTGTTGGCTCCAGCGAGGCTCCAGGTGCCAAAACCGGTCTTGAGGAGACTCGTGGTGTGGGTGGAGGAGTTGTCGCTGATGATGCCCGAAATTGTGGTGCCGCCGTTGAAGCCGCTGTCGCTGGACAAGGTGAGCGTCTTCGCCCCGGCCCCGGTGGATCCGATGTTGCCAGCGAAGTAGACGGTCCCGGAGCCCGAAACATCCAAGGTCGCCCCGCCGGTTGTGCCGGCCAGGTCGATGGGCCGGTCCGTGGAGGAATAACTTCCGCCCGTATAGCGCAGCGTGGCGCCGGTCGTGCCGCTGCCGATGGAGATCCGACCGTCTCCGCCCAAGCCGTCGCCGAGCGAGGAGTTGGAATCGATTCCGTTGAGCGAGGTGACCGCCAGAATCCCGTTCTCGATTACGACAGGGCCGGAGAAAGAGTTGTTGTTGGCATTCAACACGAGCGTGCCAACCCCACGTTTGATGACTCCGCCGTTACCGGAAATCGTGCCGTTGAAGGTGACGCTGTCGCTGCGATTGAAAATCAGTGTCCCGTCATTCGTGACGGAGCCAGTGATTGACCCGAGCGCCCCACCGTTGCCGAGACTGAGGGCGCCGCTCGCGATGGTGGTGCCGCCGTTGTAGTTGTTGTTGCCGGTCAGTGTGAGCGTCCCCGAGCCCATCTGCTGCAGGTACCGCCCCCGCCGATGCTCGTTGAAATCGTCAGGTCGTCGCTACGATTGAAGGCCAGCGTACCGCTCGAGATCGCCAGCGCGCCGGTCAGGCTGCCGGCCGTTCCGCCGTCGCCGACCTGCAGCGTGCCGCCATTGACGGTGACGCCACCGGAATTCGAAGCCGCGCCGGTCAGCACCAGCGTTCCCCCGCCCGTCTTGTTGAGCGAGTTCGTGCCGGTGAGGTTGGAACTAATGGCAAATTCCGCCGTCGAGCCGGTAGAGTCATTGATCGTGAACGTGCGGGGCGAGGAGCCGAGATTGATCGTTCCACCGAAGATTCCAGCACTCCCCGTTGGATTGCCGGTGGCGTCGAACGTGAGGTTGCCCTCCAGGTTGAGCGTGCCGGCGCCGACCATGATCTTGGGCGTCGAGTCGTTGACCGAGCCCGCGCCGCCGAAGGTCAAACTGCCCACCGTTTGGGTGTGCCCGTTCAATGCCAGCGTCCCACTCACGCCTGAGACCTGGAGATTGGTTGCCGAAGGCAGCGCCTGATCGACGCCCAATTGCAAACTACCCTCGCTCAGAATCGTGCTCCCCGTGTAAGTATTGTTTCCATTGAGGAGAAGCGCACCCGGGCCCGACTTGGTGAACGACCCCGTCCCCGTCATGATGCCGCCGTAGGTCATCGTGTTCTCGGTACCGGGAGCGAATTTGCCACCACCCGCATCGAGCAGAATGCCGCGATTCGCGTTGAGCGTCATCGTCGCCGTCGTGGCGAGGGCGCCGCCGTTGAACGTCAGCTTGCCCGGCGTGGCCGACACGGGCGCGGCGCCGAGCTTTGCGTCACTGGCGATGTAGACCGCGCCGCCATTGATGGAGGTTTTGCCGGTGTAGAGCTGGTCGTTAGTGATCTGAACGCTACTGGCGAACGACTTGATGAAATCGCCTGGACCGGAAATCACGCCGCTGAACCCGGCGAAGTCCGAGGACGAAAGGTGGCTGTAGTCCAGCATGCCGTTGTTGGTGATGTTGCCGCTGATGTCGCCGGAGTCCGCGCCGCCACCGATGAAGACCGAGGCTCCGGTTCGGATGGTCGTGCCGCCCGTGTGCGCCAGCGTGCCGGCACTCACGACGAAACTTCCCGCCGCACCGTCGCCAAAGGTGAGCGCACCGGTGCCAGAACTGCCGCTTTGGATGCCACCGCCGGTGGTCACGGTCAGCGTGCCCGCGCCCAGGGTCAGACTGCTCGTATTGCCCGCGTTGAGCGTCCCGATGGTCTGGTTCGCCTGCACGCTGAGGGCCGTGGATCCATTCAGGCCCAGCGTGGTGCCGGCCGGCAGAGCATTGACGCCGTTCAACCGCAGCGTGCCCCCGGCGACCGTGGTGGACCCCGTGTAGCTGCTGGAACCGGTCAGGATGAGCGTGCCGGAACCCACCTTGGTGAGATTACGAGCCCCGCCGCTTTCACCAATCGTGCCGGATAGGGTAAAGCTGTCGGTTGCACCGATGCTCGCATTGCCGGCCAGGGTGATGTTGCCCGCCAGAGACGACGTGCCGGTTGCAGTCAGCGCACCAGTGGTGGCCACGCCGGTGCCGTTCAAGGTGATCGGTTCCGCGCCAACGCTGACGCCATTGAGTTCCAAGGCTCCGCCGGAGGACACGTTCGTCGCACCCGCCGTCGTCCCGAGCGCCGAGGCATGCGAAGCGCGCAGCGTGCCGCCGGTGTCGATACTGAGCGCGCCCGAGAAAGTGTTCGCGCCCCCGAGTTCCAAAAGGCCACTGCCGGCCTTCACGATCGGCCCGGTACCGTCGACGATGCCGTCGATTCTCAACGCGGTTCCGGTGGCAACCGCGAATGCGCCGCCGCCGGCGTTGATGGCGATCCCGCGATTCGCCCCGAGCGTCAGGTTGTCAGTCGAGGAAAGCGTGCCGCCGTTGAACGTGATATTTCCCGCCGTCGGTGTTCCCGGGTACGCTCCCAAGTTGGCATCCTGCGCCACGGAAAGCGTACCGGTGTTAAAAACCACGCCGCCGGTGAAGGTGTTCACGCCGGAAAGCGCGACGGTCCCGGCATTGTAAATCGTCAAAGGGCCAGTGCCGCTGATCACGCCACCGAACGCCAGCACCGTGCCCCCGGCCGCGCTAAGCCCGCCGCCCGAGCCTGCCAAGGTGATGCTGCGGGTCGTGCTGATGGGAAAAGTGGCCGTGGAAATCAGCACGCCATTGTTGAGCGTCACGGCACCGGTCGAGGTGCCGAGGTTGGCATCAGCGCTCACGGAAATCTGGCCGGCATTGATCGAGAGCCCGCCGCTGAACGTGTTGGTTCCGCTCAGCGTGAGCGTGCCTCCGCCGGTCTTGCTGAGAGCGCCCGTGCCGTCGATGACCCCGCCGACGATCAGATTTCCGGCGCCGACGCTCCAAGTCTGATTGGCAGTTAGCCCGATCTGTATCCCCGACTGGAAGGTGACGGGACTCGTGCCGCCGCTCCCAATCGTCAGTCCCCCGGCCCCAAGACGCAGTTGCGAGTTATTGGTCGAGGAAAAGACGTAGGCGGGAAAGCTTCCGGTCAGCGAAACCGAGTCAGCGTCATAATTGGCCGCGAGGACCACGCTCGTCGTGTTCGAGGGACCGAAAACCAAAGCTCCGCCCGTGGTGGGAGCCGTGCTGCCAATGCTGGTCCAGTTGCCGGCCAGTTCGAAGACCGAGGTCGGCGTGCCGGTGCTCCAAGTGAAGGTGGGGATAACGGCCCGGGCACTCGCCAAGCCCAACAATGAGATGATGACACTCAAGCGCTGGAACCGGGCGATCATTGGACCTCAAATCTCTGCAAATTAATGGCAGGGACAAGGTAAAAGCCCTAACTGGCATGGTAAAATAAATGGGATATCACGTAGGCCGCTCCGAAGGGGCACCACGGTCGTTGACCCCGGGTTGGGGTAGCCCTGCCCGAGAGGGCAGGGACTTCCTCAATGCTCTGCTCCATGCCGTCCCGCCGCTCACGCCGCGGGCGACCAAGTCCGCCTCTTCGCGACTTCCTAGTGCATCGTTCCGGCTCAGAGGAGGTCGCAGCAAGACTGCGCCCCTGCCTCTAATGCCCACGGCACCACCCCGGCTTAGCGCAGCGTCACGGTGCCGCCGTCGATGTCGTAGGCCGAGCCCGTGATGAAAGACGACTCGTCGGCACACAGGAACGCCACCAGCGCCGCGATTTCCTCGGGCCGACCCATGCGGCCGATCGGCTGGGTCGCGGAGAGTTTTTCAAACATCTCCTTTTCGCGACCCGGATAGTTGTTCGCGATGAAACCATCGACGAAGGGCGTGTGGACGCGGCCGGGGCACACGCAATTGCAGCGGATTCCCTTGTCGATGTAGTCCCGCGCCACGGAGAGCGTCATCGTGTGGACGGCGCCCTTGCTCATCGCGTAGGCAAAACGATCGGCGATCGCGATCTTCGAGACCGTCGACGCGAGATTCACAATCGTGCCGCGGCCGGCCGCCAGCATCTTGGGCACGCCAAAATGGAGGCCGTGGTAAACGCCCTTCACGTTGACGCCGTAGACGCGGTCGAGATCCGCCGGCGTGGTGGTCAGCACATTGCCCACGTGCGCGATGCCCGCGTTATTCACGAGGATGTCGAGCTTCTCCACCTGCTCAAACGCGACGCGCATCGACTCCGTGTTCGAGACGTCGGCTGCGATCACGCGGGCCACCCCACCCGTCTCGCGGATCTCCGTGGCGGTCTGTTCACCGGCCTCGGCGCGAAACTCGAGGATCGTGACATGTGCGCCCTCGGCCGCGAGCCGCACGGCGATAGCCCGGCCGATTCCGGATCCGGCCCCGGTCACGAGGGCATACTTGTCGGCGAGGCGTTGGACGAGAGGTGTCATGCAGCGAATGTCAGCGGGAGCTAATGCGGGAATCGAGCGGAAATGCGGTGGCGTTCGATCCCACCACGCTCCGCCCTCCGGGCGCCCATTCGAATTTTCGATTTTCGATTCTCGACTTTGGATTGGCGGAACGCGTCGGCCAGCGACGGTCCTAAAATTGATTTCGTCGCTCCCGACACACCCCGCCCTTCGGGCACCCCCTCTCGAGCCGGAACCATTCAGTTCAACCACAAATGGACACGGATGAACACGAATGGCGGCAGCGGTCCGGATCCCGTTAACCAAACAGTGGAGCCGAAATCCAAAGCCTGCGCCGGCTGAGCGCCTCTGGATTTGTGTCCATTGGTGTCCATCTGTGGTTGTCTGACTGCATCGTTCCGGCTTGGTCCGCTTCAGGTTCGTTCCCACGTCAGTCCGGCCTGAAGATCCACCGGACCGAGAAACTGGGCCCGCGGCGACATCCGGCCAATCGCGATCGAGGCGATCCCGCCGATGCGATGACACTGGTGTGTGAACGCTCCGTCGCCGCGATCCCCCCAGCCCAGCGCGACATCAATGAGGTACTCGCCCGCGCCGAGTCGCCCTGGAATTTCGATCCCGAGGACTGTCTTGGCGTCCGGTCCGAGCGGGATTCCTTCCGACTCCCGGTGTACCGTGGAAATTCCGTAGAGGGCCCGGTTGTGCCGATCGACGATCTGAAATGCCCCGTGCAGCAGTGGCACCGGCGACCGACCGGCCACGTGTAGCCGTAATCGGATGGTTTCACCTTCGCCGAAATGGCGCCGGGCTTGGTCTTGGTCATCGAGCACCTCACAAAATACGAATTCTGCCTCACGGCTGCCGATTTCGTCGGTCGAACTCCAGTTGCGCACAGCGGGCGCCGCCGGGGCCGTTACCCGGCCCGTGGCAGGCAACTCCTGGCGGGCCTCGCTGGCGTGGATGCCATGATAGACGCTCGCCGCCTCCTTGCTTTCGCCTTGGAACCGCACGACGCCCCGGTGCAGAACAATGGCTGTCCGGCAGAGAGCTTTCACGGAAACCAGGTCATGACTGACGAAGATCAGCGACATGCCCTCGGCCAGCCGCTCGCGGAAATAGGCGGCACACTTCGCCTGGAAGAAGACATCGCCGACGGCCAGGGCCTCGTCGACG
>CAINHV010000059.1 GCA_903848965.1 uncultured Opitutia bacterium
ACCCACACGGCCTCGAGGGACCTCGGCCCTCCAAGCCTGAATTCCAATCCGCTGCTAGAATATCGCGGAGGGTGAGAGTGGCGCGGGACCATTCGTCCCGCGCGCCACGCTCAACTCAGAACGCTAAACTCCTAACCCGCCTCCGGCTCACTTGTTCAGGAACAGGTCGCTCTGCACGATCGCATGGACCAGCGAACGCAGGCCGTATTGGCGGGATTTGGTCTGGGCGAGGAGCTGCTCGATCGCTTCGCGATCGCTGAAGCGGATCGGCGCGGACGCGGCGTACACGGCGAGATGCTTGGCGAGGTTGCGCGCGATCTGGGCCTCGTCCTTGAGGATGAGCTGCTTGAACTCACGGACATCGCTGAACTTCCGGCCGTCGGGCAACTGGCCCTGCGATTCGACGGGAAGCGCGTAGTGGAAGTCGAAGGGCCAGCCGTTCTTGCCCTGACCGGCCGCGGGGATCTTGTCCTTGGCGTCGCCGCGGTAACGTTCGCGCCAGGCGCCCATCACGTCGAAGCCCTCGAGCGCAAAGCCCTGCGGATCGATCTTCCGGTGACAGCTGGCGCAGCTTTCATCGGCGCGATGCTTCTCGAGTTGCTGGCGAATGGTCACGGCCCCGCGGGTGTCGGGATCGACCGCCGGCACGGATGCGGGCGGAGACGGCACGTGCTGCCCGAGAATGCGTTCGCTGAGCCATTTGCCGCGGATGACAGGCGACGTGGAGGTGCCATTGGCGGTGACCTTGAGCACGATCGCCTGGGTCATGACGCCGCCGCGGAGACTGTCCTTCGGAAGGCTGACGCGCCGCATCGAGCCGCCGTCGACGCCGGGGATGCCGTAGTGCGTCGCGAGCCGCTCATTCAGATAGGTGAAGTCGGAGTTGATCACATTTCGCGACGGCAGGTCCTTCTGCAGGAGTTCGGTGAAGAACATGCGCGATTCGTCGAGCGCGGCCTCCACGAGTTGTTCGTCGAGGTAGTAATCCGGATAGAGCGTATTCGACGGCGTGGTGGAGTCCTGCTTGCGCAGCTCGAGCCAGTAGTCGAGGAAGGCCTCGACGAAGCGCCGGGACTTCGGGTCGTTGAGCAGTCGCTCTGTTTCCGTCCGCAGCACTTCGGGCCGGCGCAGTTCGCCGCGGGCCGCGCGTTCGATCAGCGCCCGATCTGGCGTCGAATTCCAGAGGAAAAACGCGAGCCGCGACGCCACCGCGTAGTCGTCGAGCTGGCCGGGCTCTTCCTGCAGATAGAGGAACGGCGGCGAGCAGATGGCGGCGGTGTAGCCGGCGATCATCGAGTAGGTGAAATCGTGGCCGTTCTTCAGCTCGTTGCGGATCAAGGCGAGATAACGCTGCACGTCGGCCTCCTGCACGGGCCGGCGATAGGCGCGCTGCATGAACGCGCGGAGCAGTCGCTCCGCATCCTGTTCCGGCTGCGCCGAGACGACTTCAACGGGGATTTCCTGTGTCTTGACGACGGCGCCATAACCGCCGGCGCCGTCGGCGCCGCGCTGCTTGGTATCCCGTAGCAGTTCCAGCGCGATCTCGCCCTTCTCCGTGCGGCGAATCGGCAAGTCGCCGAAGAGCGTCCGATAACCCGCACTGGTGGCCTCGTCCGGCAGGGGCCCTTCGACTTCCATCCAGCGGAAGGCGACGGCGGGTTGACCATCACGCTGCGCGAGCGGATTGCCCGCGGAGCCGGGGCGATCGCGGAAGAAACGCGCGGCGTCGGTGACCAGCGCCTCGTTCTCCAGCATCGTGATGACGCCGAGATCGTAGACCGCCGGTTCCGGCGTCAGATCGAAATTACCCACGCGGCGGACGTCGATCGGGCCCTGGGCGTAAATGGTGATGGGTTCGTTGCGGCGGCCCGGGGAAACGTCGTCGCCATTCGGGGAGTTCCAGCGCGGCACCGGCGGCTCGCCCTTGGAGCGGCGGTCTTCGCCGACATCGCCGGCGCTCATGCCATACGGTCCGGTCCAAATCGTGTAGCCGAGCCAGCGGACGCGATACTTGCCGGCGACGGGGGCGCGGAAGCCGTCCCAAATCGTGTGAAAAGGATGATAGTTGCCGCGGTTCCAGGCGACGCCCTCGAGATCGCGGGTCGCGGGATCGCTTTCACCGACGGTGACGGGCGAGCGGCGCGAGCGGACATCGGGCTGGCCCGAGAAGCCGAGCACCGGGAACGTGCTGCGTTCCGGGCTCTGGCGTTGGAAGCGGCCGTTGCCGTTGTGGAAGGTCTTGGTGAGAACCTGCTGCTCGCGGGCGCGGTAGCGGACGAGCTTCGTGGGCGGGAGTTCCTGCCGCTTGAGCTCGAGGCCCATGACATGGCGCATGGCGATGCCCGTGGCCTTCATGTAGCGTGTCATCTGCACGTGCGACACATCGAGCGCGTCGCCGATCTTGTTGAAGAGTTCCGCCTCGCCGTCCTCGGGCAGGTCGCCTTTTACCTGCAGCCACGGGGCCTGCAGAAGATCGCGGAGGGCGTTTTCGAATTCATAACGATTGAGCCGGCGCTGCGTGGCGCGGCCATCGCGGGTGGCGATCTCGCGGTCGACCGTGGTCAGCGACTTGGCGAGGCCACCGACAAACTGGCCGAGCTCGCGGGCCTCGGGACGCTTCTTGTCCTTCGGCGGCATTTCGCCGGCCTGAACGCGGTCGTGAACCTTCACCCACGTGAGAAAATTCGCGGAGTCCTCGGGGGCATAGTTGATCGTCGTGAGATCGAGCCCGCCTTCCTTGTCCACGTCGTTGTGACAGGAGGAGCAGTGGCGATCGGTGAATGCCAGCAGATCTGCCTCGAGGGCGGGCTGGGCGGCGCGGACCACGGGAGTGAGGTTCGCAATCAGGACGGCGGCCAGGCCGAGGCCGGCGAGCGCAACAGGGGAAACGGCGGGGGATTTCATACGCTTAGGGGGAGGGTTCAGATCGTCCGCCACCGGCCGGTTTCCGGGGGCTTCCATCGGTCGATGAAACTAGCGCAAGGGATCGACCGTCAGCAAGAAATCCTTCCATTCAGTTCTGGCTCCTTTGGCCGGCTTCCTGAAACGGATTTCACGGGTCGGTAGACCCGGGCCACTCGGATTGGGTTCGATCGACCGGTGTAGCCACGAGCGCCAGCGAGTGGCGGTAGCGCAGGTCTCCCGGCACGTCGGCGAGCGCATCCCACCCGGATGGTGGTTTCGGTTTCGGAATCGCGGGGCGGCTGGGAAGCGCCCCGCGCTCGCGTTACGGATCGAATCGCGCGGCGTTCGGGCCGAAGCGAATCGTGTGATCGACACCGCGATCCAGATGCACGGTCGAGGACGAGGCGCGGGGGATGCTTCGCTCGCCCTGCGCCACGTGCCACGGCTGCAGCGAGGGATCGGGAATGATCCGAAACTCGGTGTAGGTGGATTCGGTCGGGCCGGAGCGCAGTGGCTGGCCGTCGTTGCTGGGCATGTAGGCCAGCTCCGTGTCCCGGCCGATGCCGCTCGTCGCCATGTCGATCGTTACGGTGAACCGCTTCGGGATGACGTGGCCGAATTCGAGACTGAGGACGTAGGCGCAGTCCGGCGTGATGCGGGCGACCGATCCGACGCTTTCACCGTCGGGTTTGACGAGGGCGAACCGCCGGACGCGGCCGTGGGTGAGGGTGAGTCGCGGCTTGAGGACGGGGAAAGCGGGGCGGACCGAATCGCCGTCCTTGATCCACAGCGGATAGATGAGCAGTTCGACGATGTTGGCCGAGCCCGGACGTTCGTTCTCCGGCTTCAGGCGGATGGTCTCCATCACGATTGTCTGAGTGAGCGAAAGCAGGTTCGAACCGGCGTAGAGCACGACCTGATCCTTGGCCCGCACGGCCTGGAGCGAATCGAGCGGGGCGATCCCGATCGCGGCGACCGCCCGTACGGCAAGGCCCAGGCACAGCAGGCTGAACGCAGGCAGCAACCGGGGTGGGGCTCTCACGCCCTGCACATGGAAGCGAGCCCGGACCGCCGTCAACTCCGGGCGCGGGTCGGATTGGGCTGCACAGATCGGATCAGGGCTCGCGGCGGTCCACACGCTGGGCGCTCGCGGCTACGGGATCGGGCGATCGGCGGGCTCCTGCGTGGCACGGGTCTCCCGACCCGTGAAAAGGGATTCGATAGCATTCATGGGTCGGGAGACCCATGCCACTCGGAATGCTGTCCGCGTGGCTGCTCGGGCGCCCCGCTTTCAGTCTTCATCCGTTCGGTTTCTTCCCTTACGCATTTCCTATGCCCCGCCTCCTACCCCTTGTCCTTGGCTTTTTCCTGCTCGGCTCGTCGCTTGCCGGCGCGCAATCCTCCGGTCGCGCCCGGCCGCAGTACGATGAACAGTATGTACTCGGTCCCGACTCGCAGCCGCAGCCGGGTGTTCCCGAGGGCAAGGTGCTCGAGTTCACCCTCGACGACTCGAAGACCTATCCCGGTTTCAAGCGCCAGTGGTGGATCTATCTTCCGCCGGGTTACGACGGAAAGACGCCGCTGCCGGTGATGGTGTTCCAGGATGGTGCCGGCTATGTGAACCGGACGGGCGCATGGCGGGTGCCGGTGGTGATCGAGAACCTGATGGCGAAGGGCCAGCTGCCGATGATGGCTGCGATCTTCGTAAGCCCGGGCGACACCCCGCTGGCTCCCGGCGAACTGCCGCGGAAGCGGCCCGACGGCCGGCCGGCGTCGGCCCGGAATCGCTCGGTCGAATACGACACGATGAGCGACACCTATTCGAAGTTTCTCCTCGAGGAAATCTTCCCGCTGGCCCGGAAGCACCTGGTGATCACGGATGACCCCGAAGGCCGGGGCATCTGCGGGAGCAGCAGTGGCGGCATCTGCGCGTTCAGCGTGGCGTGGCACCGGCCGGATCAATTCCGGAAAGTGTATACGACCATCGGATCGTTCACGAACATCCGTGGAGGACACGTTTTTCCCGACCTCGTGCGGGCCTCGCTGGCGAAACCGATCCGGGTGTTCCAGCAGGACGGATCGCATGACCTGCTGAACCAGTTTGGGTCCTGGCCCCAGGGCAACCAGCAGATGGCCTCGGCGCTGCAGTCGAAGGGCTACGATCATCAGTTCGTCTTCGGCGAAGGCACGCACAACTCGGCCCACGGCGCCTCGATCCTGCCGTACGCGTTGCGCTGGCTCTGGCACGATTACCCGAAGGCGAAGTGATCGACCGCGGTCGGGCGTGGCGCTGGTCTGTGACCGGCGGTACTCTTTCCGGCGCCGACCGCCCGGAATGCCCTCGTGTACCCGGCCGATCCGGCGGACCTTTTCTCCTATGAAGCGCGTACCCCCGCCCTTAATTGGTGCTGCGCTGGCGATGCTGTTTTTTACCGGCTGCCAGATGGAGGGTTCGAGCCTCACGGTCCGCAGCACTGGTGGCGCCCAGGGACCGACGGGCTACGAAGTGAGCGAGGCCGGCCCGGAGCTGGCCGGGCTGGTCAAGATCGTGCGCGCCGTCCCGCGGAACGAGCAGGGTGAGCGCGTCGCCCAGGTCGATGTGCAGAACCTCACCCAAGTGCCGCTTTCGCTCGAGTATCAGTTCCGGTGGCGGGACAAGTTCGGCTCCGAGCTGATCACGTTGTGGGAATGGCGGCATGCGACCCTCGGGGCGGGGAAGACGCTCCGACTCGACGACGAGGCGATCGATTCGGAATGGATCCACTACATCTTCGAGCTCCGGCTCGAGAAGTAGCAGCGCCGCCGGGCTGTGCGGCTTGGACCCACTCGCTGGCACTCGTGGCTTCTCCCGCCCTTAGCCCCGAGCGCGAGTGATGCTGGCCGCGTCCCCGATGAGGACGCGGCCTTCAGCACGCGAAGACTCGGACCTGCTCCGCCCGTCCCTTGACCGCGTGCAGGCCCCGTTCTTGGAAGCGGGCCTGCAGCGCCGGGGGCAGGAGGATCCACACCGGGTGGTCGATGACGATGGTGGCCTCCAATTCCTTGCAGAGGTTCTCGATGCGGGCGGCGAGGTTCACCGTGTCTCCAATGACCGTGTATTGCATGCGCTCGAGCGAACCGATGTTTCCCAGCACCAGGGCTCCGCGGGCGATGCCGATCCCAAGGCGTAGGCTGGGCAGGCCGGCCGTTGCGAGCTGCTCGTTCACCCGAATGAGCCGCTTGTTCATGTTGAGGGCCGCCTGGACGGCGCGGACGCATTCCTTCCCCGGGCTGGTGGCCCGGCCCTCCGGATCCACGTAGGCGAGCAGGCCGTCGCCGATGAACTTGTCCACCGTCACGCCTTCCTTGCTCAGCTCCTCGATCATCGCGAAGAAGTAGAGGTTCAGCAGCCGCACGACATCCTCGGGCCTGAGCTTTTCGGCGAGGGTCGTGAAGTCGCGCAAATCGGCCATGAGCACCGTGAGTTCCTCCCGCTTGCCGCCGAATTGCAGGTTCTGCTTGAGGACGTCGTCGACCACCCGGTTAGAGACAAAGGACGAGAAACCCTTCAGCAGCCGGAACCGTTCCAGTAGCCCTTGGGAAAGCTGGTTCATCGCGCGGAAAAGCTCCGGCCAATAACCCCAGCCGAAGAGGTCGCTGCGATGGGCCAGATCGTGATCGGTGACCGCTTGGAGGTGACGGGCCGCGCGTCGCCCGAAGTCGACTTCCGCGGCGGCGTAGAAACCCATCACCGCGACCTGCCAGACAAGCAGGAAGCCCAGCACCTGAATCATGCCCAGGGCATTTCCGGGGCCGGACAGGGGATCGCCCATCAGGTGGCCGAGGCTCGTGGAACGAAGCATGAAATGGCTGCCGATGGCGGCCGCGATGAGCGCGGGAATGGTGACGCGCAGCGCCCCGCTCGTCCAGATGCGGCCCGATGCCGCGACGACGGGTTGGACGGCGCCGGCCGCCGGGAGAATGGCCCACGCCGTGGCATAGTACTGCAGCGTCGCGAGCAGGATGACCATGATGGCGAGCACCTCGGGTCCGCGGGATTGCAGGGACGCTCCGCGCCAGGTCAGGAGCGCCAGCAACTCGAGCACCGTGATGCCATAGGCGATGACATACGCCCGGGCGCTCCGCCGCGGGGCGGAAAGAATCGTCTCCGCCGGCAGCGGCGTCGTCGAGCGGGAGAGTGAACGGGCGAGCCCGCGCAGGAACACCGCGTTGAGGATGATCAGGTTGACGGCGAAGAGGATCAGGTACTCGCAGCCGAAACGAAACCCCAGCGGGAGCAGGACGGGGCAGACTTTCAGCCCGTACGAGGAGAACAGCGGAATCGCGAGGATCAGCGCCCCGGCCATTAATCCGGTGACGATCCGAATCCGGGTGCCAACCGTGGTGGGCACGGATGTCCCGGGCCGGGCGTCAGGACGCAGACCAACGAGATCAGGACGTGCGCGATCATCTCGGTGAGAACTCACACTAAGGGAGGCCGGGCGCCGGGATCTTCATGGCGCCCGTGCCACGAGTGCTGGTGGCGGCAATCGTACGCAAGCTCGGAGCTCGATTGGGCGGCAGCGCCACGCCGTCCACCGGCGCTTCCCGGCCCATCGGTACTCCCGTGCAAATCGAGGTCACACCTGTGACATCGATTTGCACGGGGGCTCCGGCGCTGGCGGGGGCGCACGCCAAAATCACGGGTGGACCTCGAGCGCCGGGCTGATGCACCTGCATCACCGGAAAGACGCGGACGGAAGCGAGGGGCTTGAAATCCCTCAACCCCGGCCTCGCTTTTCGGATTGACGGAGGTAGCTTGCGGCTCATGTCGCCGTGCTGGCTTCCCGGATTCAATCGGGGGTGGGTTTCCTCCCCTCGGGTTGCGCCGGTTCCAGTGGAACCGATCGCGGGCGATTTCGGGGCAAACGCTCAGGCCCCAAGCCATCCCGCCGGAGCTGCGGCGGGACCTAGCTGACATGGCTCACATCCTGGTAATCGATGACGATGCTTCATTGCGTGGGCTCCTGGCGGAGGCGCTCAGGTCGGCCGGGCACGTCGTTACCCCGGCAGCCGACGGGCTCGAGGGCGCCCAACTTTACCGGGCCAATCCCGCCGACGTCGTGCTCTGCGACATTGTCATGCGGCATAGCGGACTGACTTTGATCCGAATCCTGAAGGAGCAGTACCCCGATATCCGCATCATCGCCATCTCGGGCGCGGAGCCGCACCGACTCGATTACGCGCTGGCGTCCGGCGCCCTCTGCGCCCTGCGCAAGCCCTTCGCCCTGTCCGAGCTCGTCAAAACGGTGGAACAGGTTCTCGCGTTGCCCGCCGGCGCCGCGGCGGCGACGAACGACAAGCGACCGGCCTGACGGCGTGGATTCGGCTCGCGGCGGTTTCCGTTTTCGCCGTGCCTTTCGGGGCCGGCCCAACCCCACCGCCCGGCTCCCCGTTTCCCATGAAAAAACTCGCGTCCTTGTTGCTCGTCGTTCTCGCCGCCACCGTGCCCCCGTTGCGCGCGGCGGAGGATTTGTTCACCCTCACCCCGATCGTGGAGGGCGTCTACGCCGCGATTTCCCATCCGGCGTACAAGACGAACTGCAACGCGGTCGTCGTGCTGCTCGACGATGGCGTGCTGGTCGTGGACACGCACTCCAAGCCGTCGGCGGCGCGCGAGCTGATCGCGCAGATCAAGAAAGTTACCGACAAGCCGGTGAAGTACGTGGTGAACACGCATTTTCACTGGGATCACTTCCAGGGCAACCAGTCCTACGTCGGCGTGTGGCCGGCGGGCATCGAGATCATCTCCTCGGAAACGACCCGCCAAAACATTGAGCAGCTCGGCGCGCCCAGGGTGAAGAGCCAGATTCTCGCGATGCCGAAGGCCATCTACCAGCTCAAGGCCGACCTCGCCCGGGCCACCGATCCCAGGGAGAAGGAGACGCTCACGAATAATCTCGGCGCCGCTGAATCCTACCTCGCCGAGCTGAAGTCCATGCAGGTGACCGTGCCAACGCTGACGTTCGATCGCAGCTTCGCCCTGCATCGCCCGACGCGCACGGTGCAAATCATGTGGCTGGGCAACGCCCACACCGATGGCGATGTCTTCGTTTATCTGCCGAAGGAAAAAATCCTCGTCGGCGGCGATGCGCTCCACGGCTGGCTGCCATTCATGTCGGACAGCTATCCGTACGATTGGATCAAGACGCTCGCGACCGTCGAGAAACTCGACATCGACTACCTCGTCGGCGGCCACGGCGGCGTGATGCGCGGCAAGGGCCAGATCGAGCTCTGGCGAAACTACCTCGGCGATCTGCTCGCCGAGACGACCAAGGCCTACACGGATGGCGGCACGATGAACGAGATCGTCGCGAAGGTCGTCCCGATCCTCGGCCAAAAATACCAGACGAAATTCCCCGACTTCACCGCCCGCGTCCCAGCGAACATCGAGAAGGCGTATCGCGTCATCAGCGGCGACACGAAGTGACGGCGCGCGGTATCGCGCCCGGAAGGCCGGGAGCTGGCCGCAGGCATCCTTATGCCGTGCTCGCTGCGAGCGCCTCGCGCGCGGCGGCGACGAGTTCGTCCATCTTGAAAGGCTTCGCGAGCACGCGGCAGGCGCCGAGTTTCTCCGCGAGGGTGAGATAGAGATTTCGATTCAGGGGGACGTCGCCGGAGATCGCGATGATCGGCAGCTTCGGGTGGCTGTAGCGGAGATCGGTGATGGTCTCGAGGCCGTCGCGCTCGGGCATCACGAGATCGGTGATCACTAGATCGATGGGCCGCTCCGCGAGAATCGACGTGACCTTGCGGCCGTCGGGGCAGGCGCAGACCTCGAAGCCGGACATCGTGAGGAACTCGGTCATCAGCTCCCGGTAGGGTGCGTTGTCCTCGAGGATCAGGACGCGCGGGACAATCGGCAGCGGGCGCAGCGGGGGCGTGGAGTCGGACATGCGCACAGCCTGAGGGGGTTCAACAGGCGAACCAAGACGGCGGGCGGGAATTAACCTTTCGTTGACGCGCGGACACTACCCCGGGGAGAGCGTTGAAACTACGCACGCCGCCGGCGGGAGGCGCGCTTCACCCTTTCTGACAAGAGTGGCACGGGTGGCACGGGTCTCCTGACCCGTGAGCCGGGATCAGACTGCACTTCACGGGTCGGGAGACCCGTGCCACTCGCCTGGCCAGGGGCTCAGGCAGCCGTTTCGCCCGGTCCGAACTGCAGCGAACTCAGGTGCCGGTACAAACCCTCCGGTCGCGCCGACAGTTCGTCGTGCGTCCCGAGTTCGACCACGCGACCGCCATCGATCACCGCGATCCGGTCGGCGTTGCGAATGGTCGCGAGCCGGTGCGCGATGATGAAGGTCGTCCGGCCCTGCATCAGGCGATCGAGCGCCACCTGCACGAGCCGCTCGCCTTCGCTGTCGAGGGAGCTGGTGGCTTCATCGAGGATCAGGATGGCCGGGTTCTTGAGGATCGCGCGCGCGATCGCCACGCGCTGGCGCTGGCCGCCGGAGAGCTTGATCCCGCGATCGCCCACAAGCGTGGCGTAGCCTTCGGGAAACCCGCGGATGAATTCGTCGGCGTTGGCGAGTCCAGCCGCGGCGCGGATCGCATCATCGTCGGCGCCGGGCCGGCCGTAACGGATGTTTTCCGCGATGGTGCCACCGAAGAGGAGCACGTCCTGCGGCACGATCGCCATCTGGCCGCGCAGCCAGCCCAGCGGATAGGTGCCGGCGTCGCGGCCATCGATCCGCAGCGTGCCCGCCTCCGGCACATAGAACCGGAGCAGCAGCGCGGTGAGCGTGGACTTGCCGGCGCCGCTTGGCCCCACGAGGGCGATTTGCTCTCCGGGCCGGGCGGCAAGGGTGATGCCGCGCAAGACCTGCACCTCCGGTCGCGCCGGGTAGCGAAAGCTCACGTCCTCGAATGCCACCGCGCCCTCGAGCCGCGAGGGAAGCGGACCGGTCGGCGCAGGAGCGGCGGCCATGGGTCCCACTTCCGTGGGTTCGCGCAGCAGTTCGCGCACCCGCTGCGTGGCCCCGACGGTCTTCTGGATTTGGGTGAAGAGCTCCGCGGACTGGCCCATGGCCCCGGCCACGAAGATGGTATAGAGGGCGAAGCGTGTCATCTGACCCGCGGTGATCGTGCCGCTCTGCAGGAGCCCGGCGCCGAACCACAGCACGATCACGATCCCGCCAAAGAGCGCGACGATGAAGAACGCGACGAACACCGCGCGCCAGCGCGCCGCGCTCAGGGCGGCGGCCAGGACCCGGGTGTTCGCTCGATCGTAGCGGCCCTGCTCGAAGGCTTCGTTGGCAAAGGCCTTGACGCTCGCGATCGCCTGGAGCGTCTCCTCGACGATGGTGTTGGTCGCCGCGAGCTGATCCTGGGTCTCGCGTGAGTAGCGTCGCAACCGCCGGCCGAAGAACACCGCCGCGGCGATCAGAATCGGCAGCGTGCCGAGCATGACGAGGGTGAGCCGGCCGGAAGTCAGCGAGATCAGCGTGATGCCGCCGAGGAGAAACAGGGACTGCCGGCAGAGCTGCGGCAGCGCATCGATCAAGCCGCCCTCGATTTGGGCGATGTCGGTCGAGACGCGGCTGGTCAGTTCGCCGACGCGCCGCTGGCCGAAGAATGCCATGGGGAGGGCGATCAGCCGGCCGTAGCAATCACGCCGGAGGTCGGCGAGCGCACTCTGGCCCACCCGATTAAAGGCGAGGGAACTGTTGAACGAACTCAGGGCCTGCAGCGTGACCGAGACCGCGAGCAGCAGCGCGACCTGGTTGAGGGTCACGACACCCAATAACGGGACCGTGGCGTGCTCGGGCCGGAGGGCGGCGTCGATCAGCGCGCCGGAGAAAAGGGGAAACACGAGCCCGAGCGAGGCGCTGACGACGAGCGTCGCGAGGCCCGAAAAGAAGCGCCAGCGGTACGGGCGAACGTAGCGGTACAGCGAAAGAGCTTCGCGCAGGCTCTCCCGGTTGAGACTGGCCTTGGGCAGGCGATCGAGGGCGAGGTCCTCCGCGGATTGGTCATGGCGAGCCATTCAAAGACGATGGTGTCGCATGCGTCTGCAAAGACAAGTGGGGTAGCGTTGGTGGTGGCTGCGAGCGTGAGCGAGTGGCCCGGGCGCATGGCTTCGGATGGCTCCGAGTGGCAAGGGTCTCCGACCCGTAAAGACGAATACGATCGGCATTCCGGATTTCACGGATCGGGAGACCCGTGCCACCCGCCGGACGGTAGACGCGCCCACGGCTTCTTCCTGGCTCCCGCGCTCCGCGCCACCCCTCTCCAGAGGTGATCTTCGGCACGTACTTCTTCAGGATCCCTCTCGGAGAGGGGTGCCCGAAGGGTGGGTGGTGTGGCTCGATCCACTCTCCGATGGGATCGGCTGTGGTCGGAGGCGGGCGCTACGCCCGAGCCACCGCTCAACGGACGACAAACTGCGGATGCTTCTCGATCGCCTGCTCGAACGCCGTGCGCTCCGCGTCCGGCACCGAGGCCGGGATTTTCGAGCTGCTCCGGCGCCAGCGGGCGAGCCATTCCCCGTCGAGCAGCCGCGGCGCTTGCGGATGCCGTGCCGCGACGCCGGGGGTCGTGAACGCGATCGTGGTCGCGGCCTTCGGGCCGGTGCCGACGCCCTCGCCGACGAAGAAGCCGGAGCTGAGCAACGCCACCCGCACCGCCGTTGCCGCCGAGTAAGTGTACAGCTCCGCCGGTTTCGCCGCGCAGGCCCGCCTGATCTGCGCGAACGTCTCCGCGGTCCACAGCGCAGAGTCCGTCTTCGCGGAAAACGGATCGTAGAAAATAAGATCGGGCGGTTTCGCCGTCGGGAACAGCGCGAGGAAATCCCCGTGGGCCAGCTCCCAATGCAGGCCGCCGGAACGATGCGTCCACTGGCCCTGCGCGAGGAGTTCCTTCGGCGCGCCATGCTGGATATGCGGGAAGTACGCGGCCTTCGATGTCGCCAGGCGCAATGGATCGAGATCGATCTCGAAGCTCACCAGGCGCAGCGGGCGCAGCCCGGAGTG
>CAINHV010000060.1 GCA_903848965.1 uncultured Opitutia bacterium
CCACGCTGCCACTCGCTCACGCTCGCAGCCACGGAGATCCGTTTATCCGCTGCAATCTCCGGCTCGGCTCCGACCCATCCTGTCAAAGGTCTGGACCGGCTTTCCTCACAGGTGCTCCTCGTAGCTGATGTCGATTTTCGCGAGGAAGGCCTGCTTCTTCGCCGCGCCCTGGAAGCGGATGCTGTGCGTGAGTTCGTCGTAGGCGTACCCATTCTGCGCATCGGCGCGCACTTCCTGCCCATCGACCAGCACGCGGAGGCTCTTCTTATAGAGCGTCGCGCCGCCTTGGATCGGTTCGAACGCGACCGCCACCGTGTCGGCGATGCGATCGCCGAGCGCGGCCAGCGGCGCGGAAAAATCGCTGTCGATGTTCAGCACCGTCCCGCCCGTGAGCTCGGCCGCGCGCCGGTGCGAGACGTTGTTCGACGACACCACCGCGTGCATCTCGATCTTCCCGCGCTTGTTGCCCTTCGCGATGATGAAGGGCCGCAGCACCCAGTAATTGATGTAACCGTCGAGCGTCTGCCGCTGCTTCGGATCGCGCGCACTGGAACGTTTCAGCAGGTCGGGGAGCGTGCCGCGCTCGATCCATTCGGCCTCGCGCGTGCCGTTCCGCTGCTCCTTCCACGTGGCCATCCGCGTCTCCTCCTCGTCCATAAAGAAGACCACGATCGTCGTGGCGTCAGGACGCAGGAACGTGTGCTGCTTGTTGTAGGAGCCCGCGACGAAATTATAGACCGACGTGAACGCCGTGCGGTTGCTGTCGCCGTTCGTGCCAACTTTCACCAACTCCGAAAAGACGCGGTCCGGCGTCCTGGACGTGACCCAGGGTTCCGCCATGCCCGCCAGCGTCACGAGCGTGCCATTGCTGGCCACCCGCTTCGTCACCTGCTTCGGCCGGCCGCGGTTATCGAGCACCGGGTTGCCCGCGGCATCGAGTTCCACTGCGCGGACTTCCTTGTAGAAGCGCTGATCGCCCGCCCGGCGCCGGGGATCCGCGTTCACGAAGTCCGTCGTCAGCACCGCGATCCGGTAATCGAGATCGCGCGCGTGAAAGAGCTCCCGAAACCGGCTCAGGTTCTCCGCGATCCGGCCCTGATGCGCGGCCATCGAGGGCGAATTGTTGATCACGAAGACCAAGTCGACTTCCCGGCTGCGGGAGCGGTCGACTGCGATCTGCTTCAGGTGGCGGATGGGCTCGACCTTGATGCTGACGACGTTCTCCACGCCGAGGTCCGTGTTGTTCTCGTCGATCGTGTAGTAGGTGAATCGGTCCTCGCCGATAAACCCCGGATTCGGCGCGTAACTGAGCTGGCCAGTGGCGCGATCGAGCCGGGCCGTGCCGTGCTCCGCCTTCGCCTTGTCGTCGAGAAGGTAGGAGACCTTGGCGTTGACGAGGCCACGGCGATCCTCGGGCGTCATGAAGTCCTCGTGGCTGGGGACCTTGGACGCGACGGGCTGGTTCGGCCGCGTCGCCAGCGCCAACTCGCGGATCGTGAGCGGACGCACGCGGCTGGCGCCGACTTCGAACTTCTCCAGCATGACCGGCGGAGCGGGCTTCACGTTGACCACGACCGTGTTCCTGAACGCGAGGCCGGACGTCTCATTGCGCACCGTGTAGGTGAACGTGTCTGGGCCGATGTAGCCGTCCCGCGGCCGGTAGGCAAAGTAACCCAGCCGCGAGGTCTTGGTCTGGAAAAAGTCCGCGTCGTCGCCGCCCCCGGCCAGCCCCACCCGGCCATACTGCGGCTCCGCCGTGATAGTGTAGACCAAATCGGCGCGCGTGTCGGCGCTGAGTATCTCCGGGGCCACGACGAGTTGACCGTGCGCGCCAACATCCTCCGTCTCGAGGGCCATCGGGGTGGTCGAAACGATGACCTCGCTGGCTCCCAGCGCGGGCACGTCGGCGGCGAACACCGGCGGTAGCGCCAGTAGCAAGCCCAGACCCAGGACGCGCAGCCACTGACGGACATTGATCGTGAGGCTCATGAAATTAAAGGAGATGCGAGGCATGACAATCACTGCGAAACCCTGGCGACGGACAGGTTCCATCAGGCTTGATCCGGCCGGCGGCCACCAAGGCGAAATTACGTGCGGCATCCGAAATAAATTCTTCCATTTACGCACCGGCCGCAATCCTTACGAACCCTCCACCGAAGGATTTCCCGCGGAGAGGAAATTCAGCTTTTTCTCTCGGTCCGGCTGCGCGGGGTAAAATGATCGTCGCTCGAAGGCTCGAACTCCGATCGTCCTCGGCTCGCCGCCTGTTCAACCCGCTTGGCGATCGCATCGACAGTGATGAATGCCGAGAAAAACAATCCGGCTCACGCGAATGCGCGAAAGTGGACGGTTAGCTTACTCGAACTGACCGGCATCTTCCTCCTCGGCCGGGCCGACGCGAGAGCGCGGCGCTCAAAATGACAAACTCTGGGTTAGCGTCCGGTTAGTACCCGATAGTGGTCCGCCCGGCTCGGATTGGTCAGCACTAACGTTCACAACGGGCCTGACCATTGAGGACAGCCCCTCCAATCCAAAATCGAGTACCGAGGGAAGTGTCATCGTAATCGAAAATCGAAAATTCCACCAGACTGTGCACCTTCGTCGGATTCGTCGCCATGAATCCCCGTGAACTGACACCCCGCGTCAAAGCGGCCCTGCGCCAGCTGGCCGCAGGACCCCAGGATATGCGCGACGACGCGCTGGCTGCATTGATCAACGACGAGATGAAGAAACTGCCGATCGAGGATATCGCCTACGTTCGCGACCGCATCCGCTTTTCCTGCCCTCCCTGTCCCACGGTCCAGTCAATCGTTCTCATGCTGGATGGCCTGATCGACCTGAAGCAGCTCGGGTTGTGAGCGTCCTTGGGAATTTCAATTTTGGATTCTTGTAGGGCTGCCGCTCGTCGGCAGACCCAGATGCACGAGGCAAAGCATCCCTGATTTTTTTGACCCCAGATTTCCTGCATGTGGCGAACGCGCGCGTGCGGAAAGCCACGACCTTTCTGACCCGGCGGGCTCGAACCGGTCATTGACTGGAAATTCTGAAATACTGTCACGAGTTCCGCACTGGTCGGCACGGTTGGGAGACCCGTGCCACGGCGCTACATCGCCCCTTGAATCGGGGTTTGGGAGCGGTGGCGCCCGCACCCAGCCCTCACTATCACGAAGGCTGCTGGACCATGAGTTCTTCACCGCTTCCCTCGGCCCCTGCTTCGGACCCCAGTGAGTACGCACTGCCAAACCGGCTTCGTGCGACCGCCGTGGCGGAACGACCCCAGGAGCGGCTTGAAAGCCATGGCGCCGCCGCACTGAGCGACACGGAACTGCTGGCGATGCTCCTGCGCAACGGCACGCGAGGCCTCGATGTGCTCACCCTCGCCTCCCGGATCATCGCCGACGCCGGGACACTTGGCGGACTCATCGGCTGGCGGCCGGAGGATTACCGGAAGCTACGGGGCATTGGTCACGTCAAGGCCCTCCAACTGGTGACGGTGATGGAAATCGCCCGCCGCGTGGTCAGCCAGCAGGCCGGCGAGGCACCGCTCCTGAACCGCGCCGAACTGGTGGCGGTCTATCTCCAGCCATTTGTCGCCGGCTTGGAGGTCGAGAAATTCTGGGTCCTCTGTCTCAACCGCAAGAATCGGCTGATCAAGCGGGTGGAAGTCACCTCGGGAACCGCGACCGCCGCGCTCGCCCACCCGCGGGAAGTCTTTCGCGCGGCAGTCCGCGAATCCGCCTCGGCCATCGTCTGCGTCCACAATCACCCGAGCGGTGATCCAGCCCCGAGCGCCCCGGATCTCCAGGTCACGCGGCAACTCCGGGAAGCGGCCCGCGCCGTGGACATCGAACTCGTGGACCACGTGATTCTAGGCCGACCGGGCGCCGATCCAACCGGCCGGGGATTCTTCAGCTTCCGCGAAGCCGGAATGCTATAGGTTTCGCTCCGCGAAACCCAAGTTTTCCGAGCCAGCGGTAACCTGGTGGTAGGACCTGGATTCGAACCAGGGAAGGCGTAAGCCAGCAGATTTACAGTCTGCCCTCGTTGGCCACTTGAGTATCCTACCAAAATGGGGAACGCGGAACGTCGCCAGTGGCACTGGCGACGGCAAGGTTTTTTTCATCCGGACCCGCCACGTCCGGCCCCGCGCGTTGTTTCGCTCCAGCTTCGGGTTTGAAAGCGCACACCGCATGGAACGAAAAACCCGCCGCTCATGACGAGCTGGCGGGTTTTGAAACTGGTGCCCCCACGGGGAATCGAACCCCGCTTTGAAGATTGAGAATCTCCTGTCCTAACCGATAGACGATGAGGGCGAAAATCGGAGGGCAAAGCGTCGCGGATTGCGGCCACGGGTCAAGTGGGATTAGTGGCGCGTCTTGGGTGGATTTTCGGCGGAAGTTTCATTCCCGCTTTTTGGCGCCACCTTTGGCGAGAGTCAGAGCCGGCGGTGCGAGGCTGCTGGAAGTGAGAAAGCTCCATCGCCGTGATCGCAACGCTCCACTGGGAGGCGAAGCGGGAGGCAAAACCCCGGTGAATATCTTTCCGAATCACGGCTTGCCTCCGGAGCACGCGGGTTCCCGCTCGCAGGCAGGAGACTTCCATGGGGACTTAAAAACTTTCCGCCCCAAAACGTATGGCCAGTCATTCGGACGGATCCAAAATATCCCCATGAACACCACTCCCCTCCAGCCAGTGCGACTCCGCGGTTTCAAAGTCGTCCCGAAACGCCGTCTCCGTGACTTTTTCTCTCCGTCCCAGAATGCCTATTACATTCTCCTCGGGCGCCGCGGTCCGTCGCATGCACCGCGGGAGCGGGTGCTCTTCGTCCACTATCTGGACCATTTTCTCGATACCTGCCACCGGCAGATCGAAGCGCTGTGGGACAAACATCGTGTCGTCATCACCCATGTCGCGGTCAAGGCCGGGAAGCAATTACGCCCGGCGCATCATGATCTCGCCGAGCTCTATCATCGCGCCGTAACGGTTCAGCATCTGCGGGACAAATTGCGTCCGCGGTTTCGCCGACTCTGACAACTCGTGGCTGCGGGCTCGAACGAGGACATAAAAAAGGCGGGTCGGAGACCCGCCTGAATAATTCCCGATCAGGAAAGCACGCCTACTTCTTGACGGTGAACGGCACCGAGTACTGCGTCGCTTCCCAGCGAATATGGAGAATACCAGTGAGGTCGCCACCGCCCGCGGAAGTGTTCTCGATCGCGAGGGTCAGTTGATCGACGGGCGCGGAAAGCGTGCTCTTCTTCGCGTCGACGCGCGCGAGGTCACTCTTCTCGTCGACCGGAACGCCCCACTTCCCGATGTTTTTACTGAAGGCGAGCTTCGTGGGCGCGGTCGCTTCGTTCTCGGACGGCACGAGGTAAAGGGTGTGCGCGCCAGCCGGAATCGTCGTCGATCCGATCACGAGCGGATGCGGATTCACGAGGAGCGTCGCTTCGTCGGAACCGAGGCGCCAGGCCTTGTCCAACGGCACGAGTCCGCCCCACACCTTACGCTCTTCACCCGTACGGGGATGCTTCGCGAAAGGCCGGCCATAGCTAATGGTGATCATGCTGCCAACATTCCGGTTCTGGCCGATGGCGGAACTGATTGTCGCGTGCGGCGAGGCCCCACCCGTGCCGGCGCCGGGCAGTGGAGGCGGCGGAGCCTTTTTCTGCGCGGCGGGCGGCTGCTGGGCGAGCGCCGAGGAAACGCAGAACAAGGAGGCCAGAGCGAGGGCACTAAACAGCGTCGTTTTCTTAATCATGGATGGGGATGGGGTTGCAGGGTGTTTTCCGGACCCGCCTCCGGGCTTGGAACCCGCGGCGGTAAGACCTGCCATCGGGGCAGTTGAGTGAACTGTTCCGTGGGTTCCGCCTTCGCGCGAGCAAATTTGGGCTCCCGGTTCCGGCGATTCGAAAGGGAGTTTTTCGCGCCAGCCTCGGTCCAGGTAACGTCGCCGCTGCAGGACCGCGATTGATCGCTCGTAACCAATTCGTGAGTTTGACGTTTACCTCTGAAATGAGTTTCCGAAACCGGTCCCAAACATCAGGCCCATTCAGGCTGGGCGGAACTACGCATCTCACTCGGTGTTTCCCGAGGTAAACTGCGCTCGATCTCAAGGTCATTTGAAGTAATGGTAGGTCATCGCCCAAGCCCTGCCATGAACCAAACGAGCCAATCACATCTTCTGGGAACCTCCGGTTCCTGTTGTGACGCGCGCGCTGGCAGCGGCAGCCGGAATTTTCGGTCCGAACGCGGCGCGGCGCTGCTCGCGGCACTGTGTTTTGCGAGCGTCCTGACCATCGCTTTGGGCAGCTACATCACGCTTTGCTACCGGACGCTAGAGATGAGCACTCGCTCGCTACAGGGCACCCAAGCGGTCGAGTTGGCCGAAGTCGGCATGGAGGACGCCCTTTGGGCGCTGAACAACAACGACTGGTCCGATTGGACGATCGCTGGAACGACGGCGACAAAGTCGTTAGCCGGCTTCTCCTATGGCAATGGAGTGACCGGCACGGTCGGCATGACCATCACGAGCTATGACGGCAGCGCCGGCACGCGGATCGTGACCGTCAGCGGAACTACGACGAAGAATAGCGGCGCGACGGTCACCCGCACCCTCACGTCCACTTCGGGCAAAGCTCCGTTGTTCGTCAACGCGGTCGCCGCGACCACCGGCCGGGTTGTCTTCAGGAGCGGCGGAACGGTAGATAGTTACGATTCCACCCTCGGAACCTACGCGTCGCAGACGCCCACCTACTCCGCCATTGTGGCCTCGAGTTCGACGTCGACCAGTTCGGCGACGGTCCAGATGACGAACGTCCAAATCAAGGGCTACGTCGCCACGCTGAGCACCGGGCCCTCCTACAGTTCGAGCGCGCGGCTGCTGGGTCCGACGACGCCGGTGGCGACCAAGATCGATTCGAATCAAATCAGCACGAGCCCGTATCAGCCGCTCTTCCAAGAGCTCTCGCCCAGCGGGGCGAGCAGCGTCCTGCCGACCGGCACGGCGACCGTCGGCACGGCGGGTGGGGCCACGGAATACTATCACTCGACCGGCATCAACCTGACCGGCAGCCAGACTTTGACGATCGACGGCCCAGTGGTGCTCACGGTGACCGGCGACCTCTACATCTCCAACTCGGCCAAGATTCGGATTACGACCAATGGTTCGCTGGAGGTCCACCTCGTGGGCGACTTGGCGATCAACGGCAACGGCATCCAGAACGACACTCTGCTGCCCAAGAATCTGTCAATTATTGGCACCTTGGACGAAAACGACAGTCTCGGCATGGCGACCAACCAACCCTTCTACGGGGTAATTTATACGCCCCTGGCCTCTATTACGATTACCAACAGCCAGGCGATATACGGTGCCATCGTCGCCAAGTCGGTCACTTTCAGGGCGTCCCCGGCCTTCCACTACGACTTGAGCCTGCGTGAGACGGTTTTTGCCGGCATCGACACGCCCTACGCGATTTCCGATTGGCGCGAAGTGGCGGCGAGCGAGTGATGGTCGGGAGGGGCGGCGAGATTTAGGATTAAGGGTTCAGCGACGAACGCACGGGGCGGCTTCCTTCCGCGTGCGGAAACGCTGGCCACAGCGCCTGCCGCGTCCGCAGGGCATTCCGGTTCGGCTCAGGGCGCCGCCAAGTCTGCTCCCCTCCAGCTGGACCCCAGAAGTATTCGCTGGCCATTCAGGTTCCAATCGTCGCGGAGCGGCCGTTGTCCTTCACGCCGAACGCGAGGATGACGGGTGCGGCGGTGCGGGCCCACTCGGTGGCCTTCGGGTAGGAAGCGGCGCCGTCGGCCCAGCAAGAACGAAGCATGTCGGTGTCGATCACGCCGGGATTAAGCGCCACGGCGGCCATACCTTGGGGTAATTCCTCGGCCAGCGCCTTGGTGAGGCCCTCGATCGCCCACTTCGACATGCAGTAGGGTGCGACCCCGCGATCGACACTCCGGCCCCACCCTGAGCTCAAATTCACGATCACGCCCTTCTTCTTCGCAACCATCGCAGGGACAAAGTGCCGGATGACGTTCTGCACGCCACGAATGTTCACATCGACGAGCTTTGTGAATTCGCGGTCATCCTGCTCCCATAGCGGCGAGAGCCGGTTCATGATGGCGGCGTTGTTGATTAGAAGATCGGGCGCGGCATCGTGCTCCAGCACCTTCGCGGCCCAGAGTGCAACCTTGCTGTCCTGGGCGACATCCACGACCGAGAAATCGTGCGGCTCGGGGTGCGTCATCCGCAGATCGAATATCGCCTCCCCACCTCGGCCGCACCCAATCACGGTGTGACCGGCGTTCATGAACTCAGCGATGAGCGCGCGTCCGAGACCGCGGGTGACGCCGGTAATAACGATCTTCATGGGCCGAAGGTAGCGAGGTGGACGTGGCGGGAAGCGAGGAGAAAAGGCCCGATCGCTCGCGGGAGTGCGCGATGCCGCCCCATTCCCGGAGCGGCGCAGCCGCTGCGCCCAGAATGAGATCGGACTGCCTTTCGCGGACGCAGGCCGACCGGCTCCCCTGCCCTGGAACGTCGGATCTTACTTCGCGGCGATCGCGGCGTTGACGAGGTCGGCGAAGCTGCGGGCCTCGAGGCTCGCGCCGCCGATCAGGCCGCCGTCGATGTCCTTTTGCGCGAGGAGCTCGGCCGCGTTCGCTGGTTTCATCGAGCCACCGTAGAGAATGCGGACCTTCTGGGCGACGGCCTCGGTGAACAGCTTGGTCAGGAGCCCGCGGATGAACGCGTGGACCTCCTGCGCCTGCTCGGTCGTGGCCACCTTGCCGGTGCCGATGGCCCAGACGGGCTCGTACGCGATCACGATGCCGGCGGCCTGCTCCTTGCTGACGCCTTCCAAACCGCGCTCGGTCTGGGTTTGGACCACCTTCAAGGTCGAACCGCCCTCGCGCTCGGCGAGCGTTTCGCCGACGCAGAGGATTGGACGCAACTGGTTCTTCAGCGCCGACAGGACCTTCTGGTTGATGAACTCGTCGGACTCGGCGAAGTAGCTCCGGCGCTCGCTGTGGCCGAGGATCACGTGCGTCGCAAAAATCGCGCGCAACATCGGGGGGGCAATCTCGCCGGTAAATGCGCCGCTCGCGTCCGGGTGCATGTTCTGCGCCCCGAGCTTCACGGTGGATCCCTCGAGACCCTTGCCCACCGCCTCCAGCGCGGTGAACGGCGGGCACACGACGACTTCGACGTCGTTTTGTTTGCCGATGGCGGCCACCAAATCGGAGACGAGCGCGACAGCGTCGGCGGACGTCTTGTTCATCTTCCAGTTGCCGGCGATGAGTTTCTTGCGGGAGATCATAAGCAGAACAGTTTGGGGTTAAGAGTTTGGTGTTTGGAGTTCTGGTTTTTGGGTCCTGAGGTCTGGGTTCGATTCTAACCCTGAACTCCGAACTCTCAACCCGCTGCGGCGTTCAGCCTTCGAGGAACGCGACTCCCGGCAGCACCTTGCCCTCGAGGAATTCGAGGCTGGCGCCGCCGCCGGTAGAGCAGTGCGTCACCTTGTCGGCGACCTTGAATTTTTTCGCCGCCGTCGCGGTGTCGCCGCCACCGACGACGGTCGTCGCGCCCTTCGCCGTGGCTTCGGCAATCGCGTCGGCCATCGCCTTGGTGGCACTGGCAAACTTCTCGAACTCGAACACGCCAGCCGGGCCGTTCCAGACGATCGTCTTGGAGGCGAGGATGGCCTGGCGGTAGAGCTCAATCGACTTCGGGCCGGCATCGAGACCTTCCCAGCCGTCGGGAATGCCGCCCTCCAGCGTCGCAGGCTGGGTGTTCGCGTCGGGGGCAAACTTGTCAGCCGCGATAAAGTCGATCGGGAAGATCAACTCCACGCCGCGCGCCTTGGCCTTGGCCTCGAGTTCGCCGACGATCTTGGCGCCTTCGGCATCGAACAGGCTGCCGCCGATTTTCATTCCGCGCAGCTGCTTGTGGAAGGTGTAGGCCATGCCGCCGCCGATGATGATTTTGTCGGCCTTCTCGATCAGGTTCTTGATCAGCGGAATCTTGTCCGCGATCTTCGCACCGCCGAGGATGGCGAGCAGCGGGCGATCCGGATTCTCCAGGACCCGGGAAAACGCCTTGAGCTCGGCCTCCATCAGGAAACCCGCGGCCTTTTCCGGCAGCGCCACGCCGACGATCGACGAGTGCCCGCGGTGCGCGGTGCCGAACGCATCGTTGACGTAGACGTCCCCGAGCTTCGACAGCGAGGCGCGGAACGCCTCGACCGCCTTGGGATCAGCCTTCCTCGAGGTGCCGTCCTCGAGCTTCACCTTGCCCTCTTCCTCGATGTGGAAGCGGAGATTTTCCAGCAGGACCACGTCGCCCGCCTGCAATTTGCCACTGGCGCAGGCGGCCTCGACCGCGGGCCCGACGCAATCGTCGAGGAACGTGACCTTCCGGCCCAGGAGCTTTTCCAATTCGGCCGCAATGGCGCGGAGGGAAAACTTCTCGATCTTCTGCCCGTCCGGCCGGCCGAGGTGCGACATCAGAACCACCGCCGCCCCCTGCCCGAGGGCATGCTGGATCGTCGGCAACGCCGCGGCGATCCGCTGATTGTTGGTGATGGCGCCGGTCTTCTTGTCCTGAGGGACATTGAAATCGACGCGGATGAGGACGCGGCGTCCCGCCAGTTTGAGGTCTCGAATCGTCTTGAATTTGGCCATGGGAAAAAAATTAACCGCGAAGGTCACCAGGGTGGCGCGAGTGCTTCGCGAGCCTTGGCGCCCTTCGCGGTCGAAGTGAGTGCGAGGTGGCTTACAGACCGGCGGCGATCTTCCTGGTCAGGTCGACCACGCGGTTGGAATAACCCCACTCGTTGTCGTACCAGGAGATCAGCTTGAAGAACTTCGGGTTCAGCTCGACGCCGGAGCCGGCATCGAAGATCGACGAGCTCTTGTCGTGGATGAAGTCGCTCGAGACGACCTCGTCGGACGTGTAGGCGAGGATCCCCTTGAGGTAGGTCTCGCTGGCGCGCTTCATCGCCTCGCAGATCTCCTTGTAGGAGGTTTCCTTGGTCGTGCGGACGGTGAGGTCGACGACGGAAACGGTCGGGGTCGGCACGCGGAACGCCATGCCGGTGAGCTTGCCCTTCACCTCCGGGCACACGAGCGCGGTCGCCTTGGCGGCGCCAGTCGTGGACGGGATGATGTTGATCGCGGCGGAACGTCCACCCTTCCAGTCCTTCTTCGACGGACCGTCGACGGTCTTCTGCGTCGCGGTGTAGGAGTGGACGGTCGTCATGAGGCCTTCCTCGATGCCGAAGCCTTCCTTGAGCAGCACGTGCACGATCGGCGCGAGGCAGTTCGTGGTGCAGGAGGCGTTGGAGATGATGCTGTGCTTCGCGAGGTCCAGTTTGTCGTCGTTCACGCCCATGACCACGGTGATATCCTCACCCTTGGCCGGCGCCGAGATGATGACCTTCTTCGCGCCGGCGGCGAGATGGCCCTTGGCCTTCTCGGCTTCGGTGAACAGGCCGGTCGACTCGATCACGAGTTCGACGCCGAGCTTGCCCCAGGGCAGTTCCGCCGGGGACTTGGCACTGACGACGAGGATGTCCTTGCCGTTCACGATCAGGACATCGTCCTCGAGCTTGTCGGGGGAGGACTTGCGGGAGCTCACGGTCCCGGTGAAACGACCCTGGGTGGAGTCGTACTTGAGCAGATAGGCGAGGTTGTCCGCCGGAACGATGTCGCCGACGGCGACAACATCCAGGGTCGTGCCGAGCAGGCCTTGCTCGACCAGCGCGCGAAATACCAGACGACCGATGCGGCCGAAGCCATTGATTGCGACTTTTACTGCCATGTTGGGACGGAGTTCAGTGTTGGTTACCTATCGATTGCGAATGAATCCACGCGAACGCGGACTGTCCAAGGAACAGAGCCGCGGCGGCGGTTGCAAGGGTTTTGGCGGGTGAAACGATGGCCTGCGCCGGTGCCGGATTCGTGCCGATTCCGGGCCTATTGTCCGCTCTTCCAAAGGGCGCAACTGAGTGCCGGGACGAGCAATTCGGCCGTCACCGGCACGGACGGACCAGACCGGTCGTAAAACCGGTCCTGATCGGCCAGTTGGACCCAGGCCGCGTCCCTGCCCTCGAACTCCACCCGCGGAACGATCTCGTCGTTGAAGGTCGGATTGACCGCGAACAGCAGCCGGGTCGACCCCTGGGAGAGGTCCGCATTGTAGACGGCGACCAGCACGGGGGAACCCGGGACATGGAAGAACTGGAAGAAGCCCTCGGTTGGACGCGTCCACTGGCGGAGGAGCCGGCCGAGGTCGCTCCGTCGAAAAGCAATCCATTCCGCAAAGTACGCGTGCGTGCTCCGATAGCGCGCGAGCCGGCGGTAATCGAGCGCGTTGAGGTCGCCGCGCAGATAGCTGTTGGCCACGCCGCGCTTCGAGCGGAGGAAGTCCTGGCCGGCGCTCAGCATCGGCACTCCGATGGACATGAACAGGATCGCGGCCATCAGGTGCGTGCGGCGGCGATCGTTGGGCGTCGGCGCGTAGCCGTCGCCATCCGGGTTCTCGGTGATGGCGTCGATCCAGGTGCGGTCGTCGTGCGACTCGGTGTAGTTAATCGTCTGCGCCGGCCACTTCGCGAAATACCAGGGCGAGCCGCGCAGGAAATACTCAAGACGGGACGCCTCACCGGCGCCGCGAATATAGCCGCGCACGAAGTCGCGATAGCCGTCGTTCCACGACGCCCAGCCGGTGTCGCGCAACGCCCCGGCGATGTGCCCGCGAAAGCTCCACGGCTCGGCAATCAGGATCACGTCGGGCTTCGTGCGCTTGAGCGCGACCTCGATCTCGCGCAGCACCTCGACGCCGATCAGCTCGGCGAGATCGAAACGGAAACCGTCGACGCCGTACGCGTCGATCAGGTGCCGGCAACTGTCGATGATCAGGCGCCGCGCCATCGCCGACCGGGCCCGCAGGTCGTTGCCGCAGCCGCTCCAATTGGTCAGGTTGCCCGCCGCATCCTGCTCGAAGTAATAGAGCCGATCGATCAGCATCAGGTGGGCCGGCACGCCCTGGTGATTAAAGACCACGTCGATAATCACCGCGATGCCCCGCCGGTGAAACGCCGCCACCAGCTCTTGAAACTCGCGGACACCCGAGGCCCCGGCCGGATCGAGCGCGTAGCTGCTCTCCAGCGCGAAGAAATTGTTCGTCATGTAACCCCAGTGGTACTCCTCGCGCGTCACGTTATCGAACTCGTGGACCGGCTGCAGCTCCACCGCGTTCACCCCGAGATGGTGGAGGTGAAAATCGGGGCTCTCGACCCAGCGGCGCAGACCGGTGAAGCCCAACCGCTCGACTGGACTGGCGGTCATGGGCGCCTCGGCCGCCAGATCCCGCACGTGCGCCTCGGCCAGGATCAGGTCGTGCCAAGCCGGTGTCTGGAAGTGACGATCCCCCTGCCCCACCCAGGCCCGATCCAGGATGATGCCGGGGCCGTCGCGGCCCACGGTCGCGAGGGCGTACGGATCGAGCACGGCCACGGCCGGATTGAATCCGTGCGGACCCGCGCTCTCGCGCGCACCGTCAATTGCATAGGTGTAAAACCAGCCGTGCAGATTCCGGTTGACCGTGATTTCCCACACGCCCGCGACCCCGTCAGCGTCGGCCCGCCGCTCAAGTTCAAAAGAATGCCGCGCCGCCATCGTGGCCTCCTCGGCGATGCTGAGCGTGACGCGGTGGGCCCGCGGCGCGAAGAGCCGGAAACCCGTCTCGCCACCCCGCACGATCGCCCCCAGCGGCAAATCGCTCTTCAATTCGTAGAAGAAGGACCCCGGCACCAGCGGCACCGCCGGGCCGCTCGCACCGTCACCATCCGCCCAACCCGCCGCCCAGGCTTCCGCGAGGCTCAGCGGCTGATCCACCGTGAAACGCCACAAGTGCCAGCCCGTACGCTGCGGATCGAGCAACCGGTTGACGTTGCCGTGCTCGTCGCGGGTGACGTTGGACGCATCGACGGGCGGCAGCAGCCACTGATTCTCGCCGGTCACAAACTTGAAGCGCTCCCCCGGCACGGCGAGGAAGCGCGCCGCATCACCGGTCCACATCAGGACCTTCTCGCCTTCGAGGAGGGCCGGCTGCAGCCGCCACTCCTCGGACCCGATCGCGGCCTCCCACCTGTTGAAGTCGCCAGCGAGGTAAACCTGATCGCGCGTCGGATCGATTTCGCAGCCATGTTCGAGGGGCAGCACGAAGGAAATTCCTCCCTGGGGATTGAGGAAATAGCCATCGGTCCGGCCGGCCGGCAAACCCGGCGCGGGGGCCAGACCGCCCGGAGCCGGACATTGCTGACCCAGCGTGAAACGTGGATAGCGTCTCTCCGTCCAGTCACGATCGAGTTCGACGATTCCTGACGTCAGCGAATCGAGCCAGGCGCGAACGATGCGATGCGGAACCTTTGCCATGTGGAAGGTACAGCATTTTGTGCACCCCGATCAGTCACAAGCAGTTTTCCACCGGCGCGGAAAACTGGGGCCGGCGCGGCGCCGGCCGTGGAGAGTTTGACAGGCCTCGGCCTCTGATCGCCATTAGGTGGGTGGCCAGCAGTGCCTTACTTTCTCCGTCTTCCGACTCCGGCGGAAAACCTAGGGTTCCGGCGCCGCCGGAACCCATCTTGGTCGCGATGTCGGGCGGCGTGGACAGTTCCGTGGCGGCGCTGGTGTTGAAGGAGCAGGGATTCGCGGTGACCGGCGCCTACATGAAAAACTGGATCAACGAGGATCAGGTGGTCGGCCACTGTCCGTGGAGGGAGGACATCGATGACGCACGGACCGTCTGTGATCGACTGGGGATTGAATTTCGGGTCGTTAACCTGATGCAGGAGTACCGGGAAGGCGTGGTGGCGTATCTGCTCGATGGTTACGCCCGGGGCCTGACCCCGAATCCCGACATCATGTGCAACCGCGAGATCAAGTTCGGGGTGTTTCGCCAGTGGGCGAAAGCGCACGGCTTTTCCGCCGTCGCCACCGGACACTATGCGCGGCGGCTGGAGGCGCCGGACGGCCGGTTTGAGCTGCATGAAGGCGCGGACAAGAACAAGGATCAGTCCTACTTCCTCGCCCTGCTGAATCAGGAACAACTGCGCGAAGCACGCTTCCCGATCGGCGATCTGACCAAGCCCGAGTTGCGTGCGCTGGCGCGAAAAGCCGGGCTCCCCACGGCGGAGAAAAAGGACAGCCAGGGCATCTGCTTCATCGGCGAGGTGAAGATGCAGGACTTTCTTCGCGCCTACGTGCCGGACGCACCCGGCCCAATCGTCAACGCGATCGACGGCCGCACGCTCGGCGAGCACCGCGGCCTGCACTTCTACACGCTGGGCCAGCGCCGCGGCATCCGCGTGCCCTCGAACACCGATCACGAGGCCTACGTGGTAGTCGGCAAGCGCGCAGCGGATCGCGCCCTGCTGGTCGCGTTCGACCGGCCGGATGCGCCAGGACTGTTCCAGCGGAAGGCGCGAATCCATTCCCTGAGCTGGATCGGCGATCCGCTGGCGGGCCCCGCCACCCTCGAAGGCCGGGTTCGCTATCGCGATCCGCGCGTCGTCCTCGACTTCCGGCCGGAATCGGACGGCACGGCGCGGGTGGTCTTTCGCGAGCCGCAGCGTGGCCTCGCCAGCGGACAGATCCTTGCCCTGCATCGCGGCGATCAATTGCTCGGGGGCGGCGTTTATGCCTGAACGTGGATTGACGCCCGCCTCGGCCGCATGCTTCCCCTGCTTTCATCGACTACGGTTCGGGTGCGCGACCTTTCCGCGCATGCCTCGCTCCAGCCCGACCTGAGCCGGGCCGTCCGCGCCACCGTCGCGTTCATGGTGCCACTCCTCCTCGCGTCGGGTGGCTGGCTGGGATTCGAGGTTCTCGCCGTGGCGATTGCGGCCCAGAACATCGCGATGGTGGACGTGCGCGGCGACTACCGCCTCCGGCTCGGCCTGCTCCTCGCGATGGTCGGCGTCTTCGTCGGCGCCGCCGCCCTGGGCGCCGCAACGGCCGGCAGTCTCCTCGCCGCGCTGGCCGCCACCGCTGTCCTTGCGGCAGCCGGCGGACTGTGGCGCCATCTCAGCAACGACTACGGTCCTCCGCTGGCGATCTCCTCGACCTTCGTGTTCCTGCTGGCACTGAGTTCTTCAACGCAGGCGACGTCCGTCGGGCAGCACGCCTTCGCCGCGCTCATTGGTGGCGCCTGGGGTATCGCCGTACAGGTGGCCAACTGGCCGTTTCGGCCGCAGCACCCGCTGCGTCGAGTCGTCGGCGAGAGTTGGATCGCGGTCGCGGACCTGTTCGGGGCGCTGATCCCCGATGCCGCCGTCGGCGCCGATCGGCGCCAGGAACAGATTCAAACCAACGAGACGGCCCTGCGGACGACGCTCGATGCCGGCTATGCCGCGCTCGAGGCAATGCGCCCCGGCCCGCTCCGGCAGCAGCTCGAGGCCCTCAATCTGGCCGCCGCCCGGCTCGCCACCCGGGTGGTGGCGTTGAACACCGCCCTCGAGAACACGATGCGCGAAGCCGACTTCCAGTCGCTCGCCCCTACGCTCGAACCCGCCCTCGTCTCATTGACGAATCTCTCCCGCAGCGTCGCGGTCACGGTCGTGTCGCGGCAGCCCGGCCACCTCGCCACTTTCGAGGTTCGGCTCCGCCGCGTCACCTCGCTGCTTCGCGTGCTGCGGGCCCGCGTGCTCGTCGCCAGCGAAGCCGTCCCGTCCCACGCACAACTCGCCGAGATTATCCGGCAAATTGAACAACAGCTTCCGGCCATCCATGACGCCGTGCGCGCGACGATCGAACGATCGGCCGAGCCCTCGGCTTCCTCGCTGGAACTGCTCGACCTGCGCAACCTCGCGTTGCGGCCGCTCGCCTCGGCGTTGAATCTCAACCTGCAATTCGATCCGGCCATCGTCCGCTACACGCTGCGGCTCGCGCTGCTGATGATGGCCGGCGTGCTGGTCTTCAAGGCCGGACACCTCGCCCACGGCTACTGGCTGCCGTTCACCATCATCGTGGTGCTGCAGCCGGACTACGGCGCGACCCGGGAGCGCGCCGCGCAGCGCGTGCTGGGCACAATCGCCGGGGGGATCGTCGCGAGTGGGCTGATCTGGCTCGAGTTGCCGTTCGCGGCGCTCATGACCGCGACGGCCATGACCATGTTTGCGTTCGGCTACCTCGTGCGTCGCAACTACGCCCTCGCGATCTTCTTCATCACGCTGTTCATCGTCCTGCTGACCGAGGCGACAGGACCGGTGACCCTGGAGTTCGCGCTGGAGCGGCTCGCCAGCACGATGGCAGGAGGAGCACTCGCGCTGATTGCGGCCCAGATTTTTTGGCCGGTCTGGGAACGTGATCGCCTGCCGGCAATCCAGGCGGGCGCGTTCCGGGCGAATCGGGAGTACGCGCGGCTCCTGATCGCTCGGCTGACCCGCGGCGGCGGCTTCGACGCCGAGGCGACTTCGGCGAAGCGCCGGGCCGAGGGCGCGAATGCGGCGGTGTTCTCCTCGCTGCGGCGGATGAGCGGCGATCCACGGACCCAGCAGGAGGGAATCGAATTCGCGGCCACGCTCGCCAACGGCAACAATCGCGTGACGCGGGTGCTCAACGTCCTCTCCCTGCACCTCACCCCCGGGGCGCCACTCGCGCACCCGTCCCTCGCGCGCTTCGATTTGCTCACGAGCGAGAGCCTCGATCAACTGGCCGCGGCCGTCGAATCCGGCACCGTCGCCGCGGACCGGCTCGAAGGCCTGATCCGGACACTGGAAAGCGGGCCGTTTCGCGCCGACCTCGGCCCAGAAAGGGATCGCTGGGTGTTTTCCCAGCTGACGCGCGCCGCCACCGAACTCAACGCGCTCCTGCTCGCGGTGCAAGACGCGGCCCCGGCCCGCAGCGGCGAGGCGCCCGGTTGAGGACCGAGGGTTGAGGTTCAGAAACCTCGAGTGGGACTCCGGGTTGATCGTGACGCCTTCAGGCGGAAACTGACCGCAACCAAGCGCCGGCTGCGCTAGAATCGGACCCTCGGCGAGCAGGGGCAGGGTCTTGCTGCGCCCGCAAGGAAGCTCGGAATGGCTTTCGAGGCCGCAGCCAGTCTGTGCCCCTACGACCAAGGGAACCCGCCACTCGCTGACGATCGCAGCACCCGAGCGGCCTTACAGTCCCGTCTCCTTAATCAGCGGTTCTTGGAGCATCAGCTCAAACTGTTTCTCCTCGACGAAAATTCGCACGACGCGGTGCGTCGGAAAGCGCGCCCGCATCTTTTCCACCCGCGCGCGGGCGTCGTCTACCCGGCCGAGCAGCGCGAGCACGTAGATCTGCTTCAACCACGGATCGGGCTCGGCTTCGTTCTGGCGCGCCTGTCGCTCGTAGGCCTTCAAGGCCCCCTCGTACGCTTCCCTGGCTCCGCCGCGATTGCCCAGCCGTTTCCGCACCGAGCCCAGGTTGATCCAATAGCTGCCGTTGTCCGGCAAAAGAGCCACGGCCTGCGCGAGGAGAGGTTCGGCCCGCGCATAATCGCGCAGGCTGACGGCGAACTCCGCCTCGCTCGCGAGATGGGCGGCCTGTTTCCGCTCGAGGTCGGAGACCGGCTTGATCTTCTGACCGCAGCCGCCCGCGAGTACCAGCACGAGGGCGGCGAGGAAAAGACGGCGCTGAAACGTCATGAGGCGCTGATTTGCGCGAATCCGTGGACAAGGTCAACGCGGGCCCACGCCCGTCCGCTCACATGTCCGGCGGGACGTTAGCCACGGCTTCCTCAATGGTGGTCAGGCCTTCCTTGACCTTGAGGATGCTGTCCTGGTGGAGGGTCTTCATCCCATTCCGCATCGCGATCTTCTTCAACTCAGCGGACTCGGCCTCCTTGTTGATCGCCTCGACCAGCTCCTCGTTGCTCACCATCAATTCGTGGATGCCGACGCGGCCCTTGTA
>CAINHV010000061.1 GCA_903848965.1 uncultured Opitutia bacterium
TCGGAAATGGGACCAAACGAAGCCATGGTGACGGCGGATACGGCGCGCCTGAAGCAATCGGGCGCGGCCGACGACGGCTGGCAGATTTCCTACGTCGTCGAAAACATCGCGCCGGCCGCGCAGTTGGTGGCCGTCGAGTTGTGCGATCCAGATGGTTCCTGGCGCACGCTCCAAGCCTGCCACACGATCGAGTTCCAAGGCCGCGCTGCCCGCCGTCGCGGCGGCCTGAGCCGATGGCACGCCGCGCCGATTCGGTGGGACGGAATTCCGGCCCATTTCCCGTCCTTGCGCCTCGTCCTGCGTGGACTGGGACAGGTAAGGATCCGGCAGGTCGAAGTCACCGATGGAGCGACCGCGCGAAGCCTGCCGCTTCGTCGTTCGATCCTTGGCCGCCCAGCACCGCGCCGCGGATTTCCGTTGCTCGATTGGACCAAGAACCAGGACGCGATCCGGCTCGTCCTGTCCGCCCGACACCGTCGGAGGAAAAATTCCGCCGTGGCGGATTAACGCCGGGCCGGTCCACGACCCGGCTGCATCGCCGCGCGGAAGGCGTCGGCTGATATCACGTACACCGGAGAAATCGACGGAAGCGGGCTGAAGGTGCCCGCTGTCGGCATCAGGACCGGAAGTTTGCTGCCCGTCATATAGACGGTTTCGTACTGTGACTTGTTCAGGACGTAGGCCGGCCGTTCCGCGGCGGCGGCATCACGACTCAGGGAAGCACAGGACGTCGTCAGGAGGGCCGTCGCGCCGGCCAGAAGAGCAACGAGGAAGCGAGCGGAAGTGAAAGAGTGCATGACGCGGCGATGGGGCCTCGAGGGGAACGCGGCGGGGGTGACTGACGGGCTGCATGCACCGTGTCCAAAGTGACCGAAAAGTCGAGAGTGCCCTCCTGTCCTCAGCCAGGTTTGTGCAGTTGCTGTAGGGCCGGCGCTCGCCGCCGGGCCGCTTTCCTTCAGGTACTCGGGGCCTGCCGACTAGCGGCAGCCCTACACCAATCAGTTCCAGCAGGTTCTCCGTAGAGGAGGCGCCTAACTGCATGAGTCCGGCTGAGCGGCGCGACGCGGGCATCGTCGGCGGACAAAAAAAGAGGCAGCAGCCTCAACGGCTGCTGCCTCGAAGAAACAGAATCGGTCCGGCTTAGAACGACTTTTTCAGCTCAAGAAACAGGAAGCGCCCGACGATATCGTAGGTCTGCTTCGAGGTGTTGCTCTCATTTGCGCCGTTGCCGCTGCCCGGGACATAGTGCGCGGCCTTGTTGAACAGGTTGTTCGCACCGGCCGTGACCGTGAACCCCTTGGCCCAATCCCGGTTGAAGTTCGGGATCGTATAGGTCACGCCAAAGTCGACCGTGAAGTAGCTCGGGATGATGTATTCCTTGCCACCGATACGCTGGGAATTCGACGCCGCTTGGCCGCCGAACAGAGTGCCCGGGGCGCGAACCTTCGGGATATAATTGAAGAACACTGAGCTCGAAAGCCCGCGAATGGAGTGGTTGATGTAGGGCTTGATCACA
>CAINHV010000062.1 GCA_903848965.1 uncultured Opitutia bacterium
CAGTGGGCTTCTTTCGCGGGCTGAGACGCCCGGGTGGCGGACTTGGCAGACGCAGTAGACTCAAAATCTACCGACGAAAGTCTTGTGGGTTCGACCCCCACCCCGGGTACCAGTATTCCGTTAGCGCAGACTCGCTCCGAATGACGGGTTTACCAAATTCATTCGCCGACAGCGGTGGCGGTCAGGTCGCGAGCGGGTAGCGATGAGCGGACCGCGGGGGTCACGGGGTCTGGGGGCTAAATGACCTAGGGTTCGACGTAGATTGCGCTGAGCCGGATCAAATCCCGAGCGGCGCCATCGAAGGTGATTCGCACACAGTATTCAGGCGGGAGTGACGTCTTGGGGTTCTTCCATCGCACGGGTGTCCGGAATCCGCTTTGGTCCACCACCGCCGCGTCCGCGCCGGACAGACCCGCAATGGGACCCAGTCGTGCATCGAGGAGTTCGACCCGCACGCGCGCTTCTGGTCCGAGCCCTTCCACATTCAGGAAGAGGTGCGGCTGGCTGGAACGAGCTTTCACCTTCGTCGTCACCAACTCGGCGGTTTGCGCCCCGTTGCGCACCCGGAGCGCACCGAATCGATCTCGTGGGAGCACCGCCAGGCCGACGCCTCCGCGCGGCGGGTAGGTCAGCCCCGGTCGGGGGTCCCACGCGCCATACCAGAGGTACGTCTGCTCTCCCACATTCGCGAAGCCCTGGCCCTGGAGCAGGCCGCCCTGGTCCCATTCCCCGTCCTTGCCCCGCGGCAGGATCGGCCAGTCCGTCTGCGGCTCGCGAAACGTCATCCCGTCGTTGCTGACGAGGAATCCGAGATCAAGCGTGCGCTGGTTCCAGCCGACCCCGCCGTGCCAGAGGCCGTAGAGCCCGAGGAGCACATTGCCACGATTCCAGACACTCACGCCCTCGTGCGTTTCCACACCTTCGCCGTACTTGGCACCCGATGTGCGCTGGCCTTCGCGCAGGAAGGCGACGCGGGCGGTCGGTTCCCACGTGATGAAATCCCGGGAACGATGAAGGAGCACTTCACGCCCATGGTAGGTTCCCGGACCATGACCGCTGGGCGGGCTGCTTTGTCCTGTTGCGTAGTACATGCCCTCCCACTGGTAAAGTCCGCCCGCCGCCTCGAAGTGATGCTCCGGCAGCAGCAAGTCCTCCTTCCGCAGAAGTCCTCCGATCGGCACCGCTCCGGTGGCCGTGCGCCAGCGCAGGCCGTCGGCGCTGACCAGGGTTGCCAGCGTACCGCGGCCACGCGCGCCGTTTTCCTCCCACCACGTTTGCACCGTCATCTTGTAGCGCCGGTCCGGTGCCGGGTCATCCGGATCGGCCAGCACCTTCAGGTTGATCAAGGCGAGGGGCGAGGGCCCCAGGTCCACGAGGTTGTTGGCCGTGCTTCCGCGGTAGGACACGAGCCCGAGCGCGGGCTTCGTCCAGGTGATGCCGTCGGTGCTCTCCGCGTAGGCGGCGCGCCAGCACTGCACCGAACGGGGGTTCTCCTTCAGTTCGTGGTCGATCGCGACGTACCACATCCGGAACCGGCCGCCCTCCTGCACGACACTGCCGTAAAACTGCACACCGAAATCATCGGGCGTTCCGGCGGCTCCCCGGGGCACGACCGGGTTCGCCGGATGCTTCTGCGGCGAACGCATCTCGAGCGCGAGATTTCGAACGAACGGGATCGAAACATCATCAAAGGCAAAAAACGTCAGCTCCTCGGAGCCGCGGGCTGGTCCGCCGAGGATCAAGCCGACGGCGAAGGCGAGGCACCCTCGGCGGGAACAGGTCGTTAAAAATGGCAGGCAACGTGCAGGAAATGTATTCATGGGGATCTAACTGATATCGTTTGCTTCGGCGTGAACATAACTAAGTGCTTTATGCTTACCAGCGACCGGAAAATGGGGAACGGGCGCGAACGACGACAGCTAGGAAACTGGATTGGCCTGCGACCAGCTTCAGTCTGAAGCGGTTAGCGGGAATGAGGGGCGGGCGGGGGAGATGCAGACAGCGGGGAG
>CAINHV010000063.1 GCA_903848965.1 uncultured Opitutia bacterium
GGCATGGCCGCCTCGATGGGGTCCATCCTGCTCTGCGGCGCCGCCAAGGGCCGTCGTCTGCTCTACCCCCATTCCCGCGTCCTGATTCACCAGCCGCTCATCTCCGGCCGCATGATCGGCCCGGCGAGCGACATCAACATTCAGGCGAAGGAAATGGAAAAGCTCCGCGCCGAGTTGAATCACATCCTGGCGCAGTCCTCGGGCCAGCCGATCGAGCAGATTAACCGGGACACCGATCGGGATTTCTACCTGAACGCCAAGGAAGCGATCGACTACGGCCTCGCCGACAAGATCGTCGACAAGGTTTGAGGCGATTCCCGCTGAACGCCGGGCCGTAACCGGCCGCGGCGCCTCCGCGGAAGCGGGCGTAGCAACGAGCGCCCGCGAGTTGACCAGACAGCTATCGACTCGCGGGCGCTCGGCGCTACGCCGACGACAATCTCAGGGTCCCGGCAGCCCGATCGCTGCGGCCTGATCTATCTCTTCACTTCCTTCAGGGCCGTGGTCCGAAATTCGAACTCCACGCGCCACAACGCCGCTTGGGCGGCATCCCCGGCGGCGGCCGCGGCGACGCTGGCTGCCCGCAGCCAGGGCAAGCGGACCCCGGACGGTAGATCCGGCGTGGCGAGCAGTGTTCGCCAAAGTTCGAGGGCGCGGGTGGGACGCCCGCACGCTTCCAGCAACGCGGCGGCATCGTGGGCGAGTCCCCATTGATCCGACGGAAAAGAGTCCAGCAACGGCGCGAAGCCCAGGGCGTTGGCTGCGCCATCCAGGTCCCCCGCCTTGCGCAGCCGCTCCGCGAGCGCCACGCCGCCGGCGAGCGACGGCGCCTCGCGCTGGGCCGCCCGGACGAGCGCGGTGGCCTCGGCTGATTTTCCGGCGACGTCGAGTTCGTGCATGCGGCGCAGCACCGCGTAGCCGGCGAGACCCCGCGGCAGCACCGCCGTCTTTTCCAACTGCGCGGACAGTGGGACCGCGAACGGACGATAGAGCGGATCGCCGATTAGAATGGCCTGCCAGCTCAGCGCCTGCAGCGCGAAGTAGGCGGCCTCGGCCAGGGTCTGGCCACGGGCCAGGGCGCGCAGCAGCAACTGCGGCTGGTGCGTGAAAGCAAGATACGGCTCGTTCACATTTCCCACGGTGGCGGTGACACCGCGCGCGACGAACGGACCGGTCCAGCCGCTGGTCGCCGATCGCAGGGTCAGCGCGGAATAGCTGTGGATGTGCAGCGCGATCGCGCCGGGGGGAAACTGAAATCCCGGCAGCAGGAACGGCCCGTCGATATTGCCCGAGTACCAGCCGAAATAGATCACGGGCGCATCGAAGCGGGCGCCCGTCGCCATCGTGGCCGGCGCGCGATCCACCGCCGGATCGAAACCCAGTTCGCCCAGCTGACGGGCCGCGGCCTCGAGCCAGGCGTTGCCGACCGGATCGCGGTCGCTGAGATCGACATACGCCCGGCCCAGCAACCCCGTGCGTTCCGCCGCCACCGCGTGATCGACGAGCGCCATGGCATCGCCCGCGGTCGGACCGTCGAGCCGCGCCACGCGCACGACCTGCCCCAGCTCGAACTTGGTGGGATTCGCGTCCTGAAACAGCGGATTCGGAACGAACGCGTTGATCGGGTAGTTCGGCAGCGCGAGCAGGCTGAGTTCGGCGTCAACCGCCCCGGCATTAATGCGGAACTCGGACCGCGCCGTGAACGGGGGCACCTCAGCGAAAAGCGCCGGATCGTGGGCGATCTTGAGCGGCACGCCGCGGCAGACCACGAGCGCCGCAATGCGATGACCGTACGGCGCGTGTTTCTGCCGCCCGACCGCATCGGTGGCCGACATCGGGATGGCATCGATCCACCGGGCCTCGACGAGGGCGGCGAGGAGCGGCTGCCAGATCGTCGCGACAAACTCGCGCCAGGAAATCGATTCCCCAAGCGGCATCTTGAGGGCGAAGATATTGGCCTCGGGCACGCCCCGAACCTCCGCGTAGTGCCGCGCAATCCGGACCGAATCGGCATCGTCGCTATTGGCGAGAATGACCACGCGGCTCGCGGACATCTCCGTCGCGTCGCGGTTCGCGGCCGCCGCCCGCGCTGAAAGGGCGGCGAACGCCCCACCCGCCACGAGGAGGACCCGTGCGATCACCGCCCGCCACGCCGACTTTCCCCGCTTCATCGGGCCAGCCTCCAGCCGAGCCAGGTGGCAAACAGGCAGAGGCTGACTGACAGCAGCACATTGGCGGCCGCAGCCAGCCAGTTGCCCTTCTGGATCTGTTCGAAGGTCTGCCAGCTGAAGGCGGAGAACGTCGTAAAGCCGCCGCAAAAACCCACGACGGCGAAGCTCTGTCCCTGCAGCGCCCGCTCGCCCAGTGGCGCCACTTTCACCATCAGCCATCCGATCAAAAAAGAGCCGGCGACGTTCACCGCGAGCGTCGCCCACGGCAGCCGGCCCACCGGAATCCACCAGCCAAAGATCGCTCGAACCACCGATCCCAGCGCTCCGCCGAGCGCCACGAGCAGGAGAGAAAGGGCGGTCATGGTTGGGGTCAGCGTAGCGACCCTGGCCCGGCATTCCAGCAGGTCACTTCGTATTCTTCTCCCGGCTTGGCTTGGCCCCGCCGGCCGCGCGCTCGCCGAGCCGGGTGCGGAGGAACGTGTCGATCGGGGCCGATTTCCAGGCACTCAGCCACACTTGGGCTAGCATCGTCCCGCCGCGCACCAACTGCCCCTCGAAGAACGTCCGAGCTTCCGCGGTGATCGGGCGATCGCCATTGCCCAGCAATCCGGTCTTCTCGAGCCGGTAGAGCGGCTCGACCTGATCCCATTGCGTCAGAATGTAGTCCATCGTCGCGACAAAGAAGGGATCCCGACCATCCTTCCGCGGGGACAAATCTAGCGGACTGACCGGCGCCGCGCGGGCCGCGATGTTCGCAAAGGTCAGCCCCGCTTTGTTGATAAAGCCGCTGTCCATCCAGCTGTGCAGGCCGTTCCAGGTCGTGTAGCCGTTGGGGTTCTCGCTCGCCCACCCGTTGTAATTCAGGGTCGTGTGCAGCGGCTGGGCGCAGTCGCCGACGTAGTGACCGATCACGCCCATCGCATAGACGACGTCGGCCTTGGCGTTGGCGATTTCGTCGGGTGTGCCTCCCAGATCCTCGTAGGCCTTGAGGTAGCCGAAGGCGGACCGGAGCCGGTGGAAGTGCTCCGCGATCGCCCACGGGGCAAAGCCCGGCCACTCGCGCACGTGATCGAGATTCCGCGCCGGATCGATCGCGGGAAATTTTTCCGCATAAGCCACCCGCCCCGCGGCAAACAGCAGCACGAAGTTATATCGCAGCGAGGGCACTGAACGCGGATCGAGTCCCGCCCGCGGCAGTTCCTCGATGTCGATGAAGTGATCGCTCCAGCTTCCGCCCGACTGCCGGAGATAGGGGTCCACGTTCCGCCAGCGATCGGGCACCGTGGCGAGTTGCTGAATACGTTCGGCGTTGGGGGCGCTCCGGACAAAATCCGGGAAATCCCGGGGCAATGCCTCCAGCGCGAAACGGTTCACCATCCGATGGCCGTCCACATCCCAAGCCTGCAAGGTGGGGGCTGCCGCGGCGAAGAACAGGATAGAAGCGAAGCCAAACCGGGCACGAAACGACATGCGGCCAACGTTAGACACCTTTACCGGCGCAGGCGAAGCGAAGAATTGCCGCCGCCATCGGGCCGAATCGTCAGGGCCCCTTGAGCAGGCCCGCATACTGCCGCAGGCCCGCCGCCAGGCCTTCAGCGAGCTCCTGCCGGTAGGAGGGCGTTGCGATCTTGCGCGCCTCAGCCTCGCTGGTGAGGAAGCCGCACTCGACAAGGATGCCCGGGCATTGCAGCGGGCGCAGGACACCCCAGTGAGCCAGTTTCGCGCCCCGATCGATCGCCTTCAGCTCCCGGATGAGGCGGCCATGGACGGCTTGAGCCAGCGCGGAACTCCAGTGGTCGAACTGGTTCACCGGCGACGCGAAATCCTCGGTATCGTCCTTCATCCGCGGGCTCCACGCATTGGCCGAGCGCTGGTAACGCGGGGCAAACGTGAACACCTCGATCCCCGAGGTCTTCGAATCCTTCGGCAGCGCGTTGAAATGAATACTGAGGAATAAATCCGCGTTGGCGGTGTTGGCGATCAACGCCCGCTCTTTCAGCTCTAAGAACTGATCTTCATCCCGGGTCAGGACAACCTGGTAGCCGGCCGCCACGAGGATTTTCCGGGCCCGGCGGGCCACATCCAGCGCGTAGATTTTCTCGTTCACGCTCGTGCCGTTGTCCCGCCCGCCATGGCCGGGATCGAGTACAATGACCTTCGGCGAACTCCGTGGCGCGACGCCATGGCCCGGCCGTAGTCGGGGCGTCAGGCAGCGCTCATAGTCAACCCGGCTCACATACAGCCGGCCATCGGCATCAAGCGCCGGGTCGCCGAGAAAGACGCGCAGGCCGTTGATCGTGACGTCACGGGTATCCGCCTCGATCTCCGCCTGAATCGAAGGCCCGGTGAGGACGGCTTTGTGCCGCCGCTCCACCCAACGGAACTTCAAGCCCAGTTCGGCGGCGACGTCGGCAAGGTTCACATACTCGAGCGTCCCCAATTTCCGCCCCTTCAGCTTGCTCGTGGTGGCGGTCGAAAGCGCGGGCGAGGCGGCACCCGGCCGCGAAGGCGCGGAACGGACCGCGGGTTCGCCGGCGGCTTCCATCCCGGCGTGAGCCAGTACGGCCACGCCCAGGATTGCCATCAGGCGGGAGACGTGGGCCGCCGGTGCCATGGCGGCGGCTACTCAGGCCTTGGCAGGCGGCGGATTCGAACCCGAATCGGTCGCGCCGCGCTGCTCGTCCTCGTGCTCCGCCCGGTTCGCCGCCTCTTCCTCGTCGCTGCGGACATGGAACTTCGGCTTCCGCTTGTTCGGCGGGAGGGGGGTGAGCATGACGTGAATGTTGCGCCCGATCAGCTTGGGATCGGCATCGGGATGACCCATCGTGGCGAGGGCGGTCACGGCCCGCTTCATGACGCCGAAGCCCAGCTCGGTATGCGCCATTTCGCGGCCGCGGAACTTGAGCCGCATTTTCACCTTGTTGCCATGATCGAGAAACTCCTCGGCGTGGCGCAGCTTCGTCTCGTAGTCGTGATGCTCGATGCGCGCCGTGAACTCGATCTCCTTGATCTTGCTCGCGACGGCCTTCACGTGGGAGTGCTTCTTCTGCTCCTCGTACACGTACTTGCCGAAATCCATGATCCGGCAAACGGGCGGCGTGGCGTTCGGCGCGACCTCGACCAAATCGAGTCCGTTCTCGAGCGCGAGATTCACCGCCTTCGCCGTGTCCAGAATGCCGAGCTGCTTGCCCTCGGGGGAAATGACGCGGACCTGCGGGACCTTGATCCGATGGTTACGGCGGATGGCCGCAAACGGGTCGACATTGCGACGCGGGTAATTGCCGGAACGGGTGCCGCCTCCGGCGGGAGGAAACGAATTGGCCATCAAATAAGATTTGTACGGAGTTAGGTCAGAGTGGTTTTTCGCCGGGAACGCGCATGGGAGCAAGGGTTTTCGCCGCGCGAAAGCCCCGGGTGACAGGTCTATACACTGAAACTCTCCCCGCAGGAGCAACTGGCCTTCGCGTTCGGGTTGCTGAACTTGAAGCCGCCGGCAACCAGCGCGTTGGAATAGTCCAGATGAGTGCCTTTGAGGTAGAGGGCGCTCTTGCTGTCCACCACCACCCGGACACCGCCCGTCCGAACGAGGATGTCGCCGCGCTTCGGCGCCGGGACGAATTTCATCTTGTAGCTGAGTCCGTTGCAGCCGCCGCCGGTGATGGCCACGCGCAGAAACTCGCCCTGGCTTTCGCGGGCGATGAGGGCGTTGACCTTCGTGCCGGCCGGGGCGGTGAGCAGGACGAGGTTCTCATTTCCCTCCCGCACGCCCTCGGGCAACGCCAAGCCGTCGGCACCACTGGCCGGGGACACGCATGGGGCGAGGACTGATTCCATTACGCTCACCAAAACCACCCCGCTGCCGAGCGCAACTTTTTCACGCGGCATGGTCCGTGCGAGATTCCTGGTCGGGTCCGCGGGATGGTGGGCGAGGCTGCTCCCGGGCGCGGGACCGTTTCGTCGCTTGCACGTCCCTGAGATTGGCGCTCAATCCACGGCATGCGCCCCACCCCACGCCTGCTGCTAATTGCTGTACTTATTTTCCCGGGCCTTGTCGCCCGCGCGCACACTCCCGCCACGGATATGCTCACTGCCGCCCAGGGGTGGCTCGAATCGCTCTCGGCGGCCCAAAAGAAGCAGGCGACCTTCACGCTGGCCGATCCCGAGCGGGAGAACTGGTTCTTCACTCCCGTGCCCCGGCAGGGTCTGCCGCTCAAGCAAATGGATCGAAAGCAGCAGGACCTCGCCCGCGCCTTGTTGCGTACGGGCTTGAGCCACACGGGACTCGCCCGTGCCGAGGCCATCATCTCGCTGGAGAACGTCCTCCGCGAACTGGAGAACAACTCCCCTCCCGGCCGGCGCGATCCCGAGCTTTATTTCGTGACCATCTTTGGCACGCCCGCCTCCGACCAACCGTGGGGCTGGCGCTTTGAAGGGCATCATCTCTCGTTTAATTTCACGGTCGCCGACGGCACCCACGTCAAGTTCGTGCCGTCCTTCATCGGCAGCAATCCCGCCGAAGTACGGAGCGGGCCCCGCCAGGGCGAGCGCGTGCTCGGCGAAGAGGAGGACCTCGGCCGCGCGCTCGTGAAGTCTCTCGATGCCGCGCAGTTGAAAGCGGCCCTGATCGACACCACGGCCCCTTCCGAGATGATCACGAGTAACCAGAAACGCATCGATCCTCTGACTCCCACGGGTCTCAGCGCCACGAAGCTCACGCCGGCGCAGTCCGAGCAGTTGCTGGCCTTGGTGAAGTTGTACGCGGGCCGGCATCGGGCCGAGTTGGCGGATGAGACTCTCGCGGCCATCACCGCCGCGGGCATCAACGGCCTGAACTTCGCTTGGGCGGGCGGGCTCAATCGCGGCGACCTCCACTACTATCGCATCCAGGGACCGACGTTCTTAATCGAATTCGACAACACCCAGAACAAGGGCAACCACGTCCATTCCGTGTTTCGCGAATTCAAGAACGACTTCGGCCGCGACCTGCTCCGCGAGCACTACGAGAAGAGCCACGCCAAGTAGGCGCGTAACCGCGAGCGCGCTGCGCCGCCGGCCTCCCAACGCGGCGACCAGCACAGTTCCCGGCGCAAACGAGGATCACGCAAAAAAGACTGGACGGACAAAAAAGGTCCCTCCACGTTCGCCTCTGCATCAGGAACGAGTTGGCCCTAAAAAGCCGGCTCCGCCAACCGGGCCGGGAGCGGCCACGGTGGATCGGGGGAGACCCCGGATGTGCGCAGCCCATGGGGGCGGCGAACCAAGAACGCTCCCGAAGACGAGACCGACCTGATGCCCAGGTCGGTTTTTTGTTTTAAACCTGCTGCGCGATAACTCCCACAAAGAACATCACGCATCATGAACCTATCCTCCCTCCCCGGCATCCGCGTCCGCGCTGAGAACCAGAACCATCACCTCTGGAACAATCACGGCACCTGGTTCCTGCACTACACCATCCATCCCACTCCCTTCACCAAGGAGCGCATCCGCCGCTCGCTGGGAACCAAGGACGTTGAGGTGGCCCGCGAGCGTCGCGATTCTTTCTTCGCGACCCTCGCCGCCGACGCCGCGAAGGTCGCCGCGTCCACCACCCCGCTCCACAAGGCCGTCGCCGCCTGAGCAGCAGCGGGCCACGCCAGCTGAGTTTGGAATTTGGGGTTCCGCGTCGCGGGTTCTGCGTTCTGAGTTTTGGGTTGGGCGGACTCCGCACGTGTCCCGGCTCGAAACTTCAAACTCCGAACCCTGAACTCCGAACGGTAAGCGCGCCCCGGCGCGCTTACGGTATCCGCAGGCGTTGCCCCGGTCGCAGCGTATTTTCGCCGCGCAGCAACTCGCGGTTCGCGTCGTAGATTTCCTGCCAGCGATTCGAGGTGCCGTAATAGCGGACGCTAATCCGGGTCAGGGAGTCGCCCTCCGCAACGACATGAATGCGGGCGGGAATCGGAGCGCCGGAGGTGATGGGAATCGTTGGAATCGTCGAACCGGATGCCGCTGCCGGAGCTGATGGTGCGGGCATGCTCCCGCCGTCGATCAGCCGGGCCGCCGACGCGATCTGCTCGAGCGTACCCTGCGCCTGCCTCAGCCGGGCGGTGATCGCCACATTTTCGTTCTGCAACTGCGAGAGCCGGGCATTGCGGTCCCGCTCCACCCCCTGAACGGTTTCGTTGAGCCGGCTAACCTCCGCGCGGGTCGCCGCCAGAGCGCGCTGCGCCGCGGCCAACTGAGCGGCCGCCGCCGTGAGGCTCTCCGCCCGCTGCTCCGCCTGCTGCCGCGCCTGATCGTTGCCGGCCAGCCGCATGTTCTCCTCGCGCAAGGTCGAGAGCTGCTGCTGCAAGCCCTTCAGCTCGTCGGCCAGCTTGTCGTTCGAGCCCGTCAAATCCGCCACCACCCCCGCGTTCTTCTCCGCCTCGCGCCGGGCTTCGACCAGCTGGTTCTTCACCTCCGTGAGTTCGCCCCTTACGCCGGCCACGGCTTCGCCGGTGGTCGCGAGCCGGGCGTTCTCCGCCTGCATCGCCGCCACCTTGGATCCCAGATCCGCGACCTGCGCCTGAAGTTTTTGGTTGGTGTCGCCGAGTTCGTTGATCGTCGCCACTTGATCCCGGGTAATGCGATCGCTGTTGCCGGCCCGGGCTCTCAAATCCGCCAGTTCGCTGCGGGCGAGGTCCGCCGCTTGAGTGAGCTGCGCCATTTGCCTTTCCAGCGCCGCGCGCTCCGTCGAAAGTTTCTCATTCAGGCCCGTGAGCTCCGCCGCGCTCGCGCCATGTTGCTGCGCCGTCTTTTCCGCTTCGCTGCTGCGGGCGAGGAGCCCCGCGTAGTCGGCCCGCGCCTTCTCGGCCTCGGCCCTGGCCGCGTCCGCAGTCTGCCGGAACTGGGCCAGCTGCCGTTCAGCCTCCATCAACCGGCCGCCGAGATCATTGATCTGCGTCCGAAGCGAATCCCGTTCCTGCGTCGGCGCCCGGACCGAGGCGCGGGCCGCGTCGAGCTCGCGCGCCCGCATCTCCAGGTCGGCCGCGAGCTTCGCCTGCTGCTCCCGCATCTCGACCAGTTCCGCCTGGGTCGCCTTGCCGCGCGCCTCGAGCTGCGTGACCTCGGCCTTGATCGTCGCATCGTCGGCGCCCCGCGCCTGGAGGAGCGATCGATTGGCCTCGGTCAGTGCGCGGTTCGACTCGCGGGCGCTCTGCAACTGCGTCGCCAGCGCGGAAATTTCGCGGGAGGCGTTCTTGCGATCCTCCTCCATCTGAATTTCCACCGCGCGGACCTGGTTCTGCAGGGTCTGCAGTTCCAGCTTCATCGCCTCGCCCGGCGCCGCCTTGGCCGCCTGGGCCTGGGCCGCCAGCGCGGCCGCGGTGCTCTGCTTCGCCACTTCCAGATCCTTCTGCAGGCTCTCGTTGCGCGCGTTCAGTTCCGCAATCGTCCGACCGGCGCCATCGAGCTGCGAGTTGAGTTTGCCGAGCGTGTCGCCGTTCGCCGTCGTGGCCGCCGCCCGCGCCGCGGCGAGCTGATCGCGCTCGGTGGTCACGGCCGCAAGTCGCGCGGACACGTCGGCCAGCCGGCGGGAAGCCTCCGCGTCCGCGGTCCGTCCCTGGGTGGCACCCGCCACCCGGGATTGCGCCTCAGCTAGTTGGGCCGCCAAACGATCGCGTTCCGTGCGGGTGTCCGCCGTCACCTTCTGCGCCACGGCCAGTTGCGTCCGCATCTCCTCGGCTGCCTTCCGAGCCGCACCCAATTCGCTGGCGGATTCGCCGATTTGATCCCGCAGCATCTGGAGCTGCCCGGGATCGATCCCCGGCCGGCCCGCCGTTTCCGTGAGCCGCCGCTCGAGCGTGGACTTTTCCGCCGCGAGCGCGTCGCGCTGGCGGTTCGCCTCGGCGAGGGCCTGCTCCGCGCGCGTCGCCCGCTGTTGCAGCGCCGGCAGTTCCGCTCCGCCCGCCGCGCCCTGGCGCAATTGCTGGTTCTCCGTTTCCAGTCGACTGAGATTCGCCTGCGCGGCCGCCAACTGCTCCGCGATCTTCGCGGCGTCCGGGGCGTTCGCGGCCCTCGTCGTCAGCCGTTGGTTCTCCGCAGCCATCGTCGTCTGCGCGGCGCGAAATTCTTCCAACTGACGGGATAGCTCGGCCACCCGGCCCGCTTCGCCGGCCTGAGCCGCCTTGCCGTCACCCGCGGTCGCTCCGCCTTTTTCCAACGCGGCGAGTCGTTCCTGCGTCGCCCGCAACTGGCGCCCCAGCTGGCTCAACTCGATCGTCGAACGCTTCACGTCGTCGTTCATCCGGGCGTTCTCGGTGACGAGCCGCGCGATCCGCGTGTCGGCCGCCGCGAGCTGCGCGATCGATTGGGTCGCCGGCGCGCCCGGGACCACCGTGCCCGCAGCAGTGGCCGACGCGGCGTCCGAAGCGGCCTTGACCTGCGCCTCCAGTTCCTGTGCCCGCCGATCCGCCACGGCCTTCTCCGCGCGGAGCGTCGCCGTCTCGCGCGACAGTTTCTCCATCTCGTCCCGCAGCTTTTCCAACGCCGCCGGATTCGCGGCTGGGGTCGCTTTCGGCGCCGGAGCGGCCTTGGCGGTGGCCGCCGCGACCCGCTGCTCGAGCGCGGCCTTTTCCCGCTGCGCCGCCTGCGACGCCGTCGTCAGCCGGGCATTCTCCGCCTTCAGGCGCTCGGCTTCCTGCTGGACGGCGGACAGTCGGGTATTCAGTGCCGCCAGATCGGCGGCCCGGGGCGCGTCGGGCTGCTTCGCTTTCGCCGCGGTGGCCTCGCGCTGTTCCAAGGCGGTCTTTTCCCGCGTCAGGGTTTGCGTGTTCTCGGCCAGCCGCGCGTTTTCGGTCCGCACGCGATCGAGCTCCGATTGCAGCGAGGCCAGCCGGGAGTTGAGGTTGGCCAGATCGGGACCGGCCGCGGCCGGCGGGGGCGCGGCGGCCGGACGGGCCGGAGCGCTGGCCACGGCCGTGGCGCCGGGTCCGTCCCGCGCACTCACCTGCGCGCGCAGACGTGCGACGTTCACGTTCGCCTCGGCCAGTTGCGCCGAGGAAAGCTGACGGGCCACCAGATCGCGTCCGGTCGGCCGGGCGCCGTTTTCCACCGCCAGCGCGAGCCAGGTGAAGGCCTCCACCAAACTGGCCGGCACGCCTCGTCCCTCGGCGTGGAGGATCCCGAGATTATTCTGCGCCGGGGCATAGTTCTGCAGTGCTGCCAGACGGTAAAACCCGGCGGCCCCGGCCAGATCAACGGCTCCGCCCCTGCCCTCCTCGAGCATCAGCGCGAGGTTGTATTGCGCCCGGGCGTAGCCTTGGTTGCCAGCGAGCCGGTACCAGCGATTGGCCGCGGCTTCGTCCTTCGCCACGCCCCGCCCGGTTTCGTACGACAGGGCGAGATTGTATTGCGCCTCCGGGACGCCGGCATCCGCGGCCTGGCGAAACCACAGTGCCGCCTCGAAGAAGTCCTGCGTCACACCGATGCCATTGGCGTACATGTTGCCGACGTTGAACTGCGCCGGCGCCAGGCCCAACTCGGCGGCCTGGAGGTAGAACTTGAACGCGCTCGCGAGGTTAGCCGGCACGCCCCGGCCGAGCTCGTGCATCATGCCGAGATTGAAGTAGGCCGGCGCCAGACCGCGCTCGGCAGCCTGTTGGTAAAGCCGGAGCGCTTCCACGAAATCCTGAGCCACCCCCTGCCCATTGGCATAGGCGCTGCCCAACGCGTTAAGCGCTTCGGGATCTCCCTGCCCGGCCCGGGCCCGCGTCGCCGCCAAATCGGCCTGGGCCCGCGTGGTGGCGACCCCTCCGCCCAAAGCCATTATCGCGGCGGCCAGCAGCGCGCGGCTCTTCCGGGAAAGGCACAATTTCGGACTGGATCCGGCAATTATTGGCACGAGGCCCGTTTAAGGAGAATTACCTAGATGGGAGCAAGGCGCATCCATGGTGCTTCCGCGCCATGGAGACTATCGATTTTGGATTCTCGATTTTCGATTACCCACCGCTGACTCCGGCTTCGAGGACGGCATCCGCGGTTCGACCCAATCCAAAATCACAGAAGCACCCGGCAGGGCAGCAAGGCCGCGTCCTGCATGCCGTGGATGATTTTTTTGTCGGGAGGGCAGAAGGTCGCGAGCGCACCGGACAAACGGACCCGGCCATCAACCACAAAGAAATAGGGGCATAGCCTTAATCGGCCGGCTTTGGGCACAGCGGCCACTGGCCCGTCCGAGGTGACCGGCGGCTCGTAGAGCGGGTGCTCGAGCCGCCGCGGCTTCTTGAAGGCCTGCAGGACATGCAGATTGGTCGGCGCGAGAGCGATGGCCCGATCGACGGCTTTCTGCCACTCCTCGCGCGAGCAGTCACTGCCAAGGACCACGCTGCGCGCGCCCCAGGCCGTCTCGTGAAAGCCGCTGATCTTGATGATGAGATCGCGCTCCTTCTGCGACGCGCCTCCCAGATCACGCCAGTCGTTGAGCGATCGCCCACCCACCCGCGGCCCATCGAGCACAGCGCCCGGCGGTAGCGGCGCGGGATCGATGATCCAGGAGGGTGGAATGAGCGCCCGCAGCAGCTTCAGCGATCGGCCGCTCAACGCCTCCCCCCAGAAATCCTGGAGCAGGTGATGGTGGAAGAGGGACAACGCCAGCTTCTCCTCCTGAAAATGCCGCATCGGCGGCACAATCGCGACCTCGCCCGCCTGCCAGGATTCGAAGATGAATTTCTGCGTCCGGATGTTCGCGAGATCGAACAACTCGAAGAACCGATAGATGATGTCTATTTTCTCGGGGTTACCGTCCGAGTCGAAAAAGAGTTCGTTTTCCAGCGGAAAGATGTCCTCGGGCCGCAGGCAGAAAACCCGCTTGCCCTGCAACTGCAGCTCATGCGCGAGCCACTGCATCTCCGGCCGGTAAGTCGCAGCCTCGTCGCTCACGACGAGGGCGATCAGCGGATTGCGGACCCCCGGCCGCACCGCCGCGATCGCCGCATGAAAATCCCGCACCATCGCGTCGCCCGCGCCCACGATGCCGGGGGCGCGGAGCGGACCGGGTTCAGGGTTCGGGTCGGCGGCGTCGCCGTAGAGGCGGTTGAGGTAGGCGGTGAGGCCGATGCCACCGGGGACGGAGTCGAGTTCGGTCAGGATGAATCCCTCGTCGGTGACCAACAAATCCGGCCGGAGCACCGGCGGGAACACGCCACGATTCCGGGCATCGCGGGCATGCGCCACGAGTTCCGGAGGTTTGCCGCGATCGAGATAGTCGGCCACCCAGGGCGCGATCAGCGGCTTGTTGCGCAGCAGGTTTTTCCCGGCGACCGAGCGCAGATAGAGCGTCTCCAGGGCCTGATGAAACTCGAAGCAGGCCGTCCCGATCGCCTCCAACTGATCCACCGCGTCCGGCGTGAGCGGCCAGGCCGTCGGCGACAGCTGCCAGGTCTTGTCCTCAAACAACGGCTGCGCGGCCAGGGCGGAGCGGATGGTTTCGTAGGCGAGGACGGACATGGCAACAGGATGGAAGGATTCAGAATCACTCCTCCATCTGGATGTCCTTGTTGCGATGCCGCGGGCAGCCGGCCCGGAGCCACGCGTTGACGAAACGATCGAGATCGCCGTCAAGCACGCCCTGCGTGTCGCTGGTGCTCATCCCGGTGCGCAGGTCCTTCACCATCTGGTAGGGCTGCAGGACGTAGCTGCGAATCTGGCTGCCCCAGCCGATCTCGCCCTTTTCCCCGTAGAACTTGTCCATCTCCGCCCGCTGTTCGTCCTGCTTTTTCTCATACAAGCGCGACTTGAGCACGTTGAGCGCGGTGGCGCGGTTCTTGATCTGCGAACGCTCGTTCTGGCACACGACGACGATGCCGCTCGGGATGTGCGTCAGCCGCACGGCGGAATCCGTGGTGTTGACGCCCTGGCCGCCCTTGCCGGACGAGCGGTACACGTCGACGCGGATTTCCGCCTCGGGAATGTCGATGGCGATTTCCTCCGTGATCTCGGCCACGACATCGATCGCGCAAAACGAGGTGTGACGGCGTTTGTTGGAATCGAAGGGACTGATGCGCACCAGCCGGTGGACGCCGCGCTCGGCCTTGCAGTAGCCGTAGGCGTTCTCGCCCTTGATCAGGACTGTCGCCTTGCTGATCCCCGCCTGGTCGCCGGCCTGCACGTCCTGCAGTTCGACACTCCAGCCGCGTCGTTCGGCCCAGCGATTGTACATCCGGAACAGCAGGTCGGCCCAGTCATTGGATTCGGTGCCGCCGGCGCCGGATTGAATCGAGAAGATCGCGTTGTTGCGGTCGAACTGCCCGGTGAGGAAGGAGGCAATCTCGAGTTGATCGAGCTCCGTCACCATCGCGTCCACCTGTTGGCCGAGTTCCTTGAGATAGCCCTCCTGCTCGGCGGGCGTGGCGGCCTCGATCAACTCCACCATGACGGCGACATCGTCGACCTTCCGCTGAAAGGCAACGACCGGCAGGACGGCCTTCTTTAGGGCATTGAGCTTGCCGATGTGCTTCTGGGCCCGTTCGGAGTTGGCCCAGAACTCAGGGGCGCCCTGCTGCCCCTCCATCGCCTCTATTTCGCGCTGCTTTTGTTCGACGTCAAAGAAACCTCCATAGATGCCCTGCGCGCTTCTTGATGTTTTCGATGTGGTTGAAGGTTTCCGGGGCGTTCATGACAGGAAGAAAGGAGTGATTTGCTGGGCAGTGACTGAAGGAAGGAACA
>CAINHV010000064.1 GCA_903848965.1 uncultured Opitutia bacterium
CTACACGACGCTCTTCCGATCTGTCGAAGGGCTGGCGATTTGTCTCCGCGAAGAGCGAGACAAGGAAGATGAAGGCCGACACCGGCATGATGAAGATGAACCACGCCCCACCCCAGAAGCCGGGCAGGCTCTGGAACTCGACCGTCGTGGCGAGGCTCATCGTGCCCTCGGTGCCGGGAGCATTGATCCACAGAAAAACCGGGATGACCGAGAGGGTCATCGAAAGCTCATAGGAAATGAGCTGCGCCGAGGCACGGACGCCACCGAGGAAGGGATACTTCGAATTCGACGCCCAGCCGGCGAGGATCAGCGAGTAAACGCCGAGCGAGGACACCGCAAAGACCGCGAGCAGCCCGATATCGACATTGGCGAGACCCAGCGGGATCACCTTCGCGGTCTCGGGATCTAGGTAGGCGCCGAAGGGAACGGCCGTGACGGTCGTCAGCGCGGGAACCATCGCGACGATCGGCGCCAGGATGAAATAGAACTTGTTCACGCCGCCGGGCAGCGCGTCCTCCTTGAAGAGCATCTTGCCGCCATCGGCCATGACGTGGAAGAGCCCGAGCCGCTGGAGGAAGGTCCCGACGAAGGGAATCCACGCCACCCACGGCACGATCGCGCGGTTCGGACCGGGCCGGCCCTGGATCCACGCCGACACCTTGCGCTCGGCCATCGAGCAAAGGCCGCCGAGCGGGAAGATCACCAAGATCACCGCGAGCCCCTTGAGGAAGCCCTGCACGACCGGGTGAAGTTGGAAGTAGAAATCGACCATCTCAGTGAGCGGGCGGCCGGATTGAAGTGGCACGGGTCTCCCGACCCGCGGGTTGGAGCGACCCGGGTCGGGAGACCCGTGCCACGCCCTGAGGCACTTCGGTGCGGACGACGTTAATCAGGCGGTTCATACAGTCACCGGTTTGAAATGCAGCGTCTCGCCTTCCGGGAACGCCAACCCCGCCCACGGCGTGCCGTCGAGCAGGAGGCCGGTCTCCGGCAGGTTCGCGAACGTGATTGTCGCCAGCGCCGGCACCTCGGCCGCGAGCGTCGTCCAGACCGCGTTCAACTCGCCGGCTACCGCGGGGCCGCCGACCGCGGCGATCAACTTCGCGAGCGTCGCGAGATCGTCGGCGACCCCGGCCGGACCGGGGACCGCCTTGAAGAATTTCTGCAGGCGGAACTGCTGGTTCACGAAGGCGCCGGATTTCTCGAAGACCATCAGCGTCGGCAGCACGACCTGCGCCGCAGCGCTCGTCGCGCTCGCATGCGTGCCCAGATGCACGACCGCGACTTTCGAGAGTTGCGCCGCCGTCAGGCCGCCGGCCACGAGATCCTCACCGACCGAAACGACCGCCTTCACGCGGCCTGCATCGATCGCCGCGCCGAGCTCGCTGAGTGTGCTTTTCGGCAGCTGCGAAATCAGGCCTGTGACCAGCCCGCCGCGGACGTTCGGGTTGCGGTCCGCGGAAATCAGGATCTTGTCGCCCTGCCCCACCCGGCCGACGAGATGCGTCGTGGCCTGGAGGGCGGTCGCAAGCTTCCGCGTGAGGAACTGTTCCTCGACGGAACTGCGGCCCGAGCCGACGACGCCGACGGACCCCGCCGCGGACTTCAGCAGCTCCGCCGCCTTCTCCATCGCCGCATCGATCGCGGCGACGTTCCCGCTCACCAGCGGTGAGCCTAGCCGGTCCGCCGCGCGGACCGGCTTGAAGAGATCGCGGGCGCTGTCGGAGAGCCAGGTGTCGTTGACCTCGTCGTTGCGACGCGGGGTGAGGCGGTAGATCACGCCCTCGCGGGACCAGACGACGGTGTTCGCCCCGACGCTCGACTCGGTGTCGATGCTGTTGGTCTGCTTCAGGAACCAGACGCGCATCTTGAACCGGAAGTCGGTCGAGGTGAGCGCGCCGACCGGGCAGATATCGACGGTGTTGAGCGAGTAGTTGTTCGAGAGCGCCTTCCCCGGGAAGCAGGTGAGCGTCGAATAGCTGCCGCGGTCCGTGAAACCGAGGACGTCGTCATGGACGATCTCCTTGCAGAAGCGGATGCAGCGGGAGCAGAGGATGCAACGCTCGTCATCGAGCGTGACGCGCGGTCCGAGCTGGGTGCGCTTCGGTTTCACATTCTTCTGCTCGATGAACCGCGAGTAGCCGCGGCCGGAACCGGTGGACTGTTCCTGCAGCTTGCACTCGCCGGCCTGATCGCAGATCGGGC
>CAINHV010000065.1 GCA_903848965.1 uncultured Opitutia bacterium
CACGATCGTGAGCGAACGGTTGAGATCATCTTTCCATTCGATGATCGGCCGCAGGGTACCGACCGAGTCGGCGGCCGAGATCGACTGCAGGAGGGCATTGACCATCTGGATGTGCAGCGCGACTTCGTCCGTCTCCGTGTGGATGAAATACCGATCCGGCAGCAGGCCGAAGTGAGCATTAATCTCGTCGGCACTGATACCCGGGATGGTTTTCGCGATGAGGTCCTGTTGGGTCATTTTCTTCTTTTCCTGCAGACCGGCGTCAATCGCCGCGCCGTGTTTCAACCGCTCGAAGGTGGAGCGGTAAAGGGTGGTGTGCAAAGTGTCCTTGTAACTATTCCAGAGATCCGCCGCCGTGGCACGCGCGTCGCAGAAGGTGTGGACGTAAAGGTGGCGCAGGTGGTCCGCGTTGCCCACCAACTCCGCAAATGCAGCAGCCGTGTTGGGATCATCTACATCCCGCTTCTGCCAGAATCGTGCCATCGCGAGATGATTTTTGATCACGAAGATCACGAGCTCCCGGCCCTCGGGGGAAACCCCGAGGCGCTCCAGGATGGGCGCCGATAGCCGGACCCCGCTCTCGGCATGACCGCGGATGCCCTCCGCCTTGCCGATGTCATGGAGGAGCAGCGTGAGATAAAGCAGCGATGCATCCTGCGTCTCATGGAGCGCAGCCCGGTATTTCAGGGTGATGGGCTCGGCCTCGGTGTAGATCCGGTCCAGCTCGCGGATGGCCCCGAGGGTGTGCACGTCGGCCGTATACCGATGGTAATACTCGTGCTGGACAAGGCAGGTCAGCGCATCGAATTCCGGGATGAATTTCCCCAGCACCCCGAGCTCGTGCATCTTCGCCAGCATCGGGTAGACGGCGCCCGCTTCCGAGAGGATGGCGCGGAAGCAGACACTGGCATCCAGCGAGTGGGCGACCTCGACCGTCAGCAACGGCAGCGACGTGCGGACGAGATCGGCCAGATGGAAATCCAGCGTGACGTCCAGCGTCTGCAGGTGCCGGAAGACGCGCACCAGTCGCACCGGGTCCTCCTTGAACACCTCGGGTTTCTCCGCCGCGAGTTCGCGGCCTCGCAAGAGGAAGCCATCGAGTCGCTTCGTGCGTTGAAACCGCGTCGCGAGGAGCGTCTCCCGGAAGGAGCGGGCGGTGCCGGAGCTGTTCCGGCCAATGCTCAGCGCCAGCCGTTCCTCGACCAGCTTGGAGACGCGGAAGATGTGCTGCGCCGCCCGGTAGTAATCCTGCATGAAATGCTCCACGCGGGGCAGCATCTCGGGCTCGGTGTAGCCGAGGCACTCGGCAATCTTGGGCTGCAGGTCGAGGCTCAGGACATCGGTGGCGCGGGTGCTCGCAAAGTGCAGCTCGTTCCGTACGCGAAGGAGGAAGTCGTAGGAGCGCCGAAAGGCCTCGAGGTCGTCGACGCGGAGATAGTTCTGGGTCGCGAGCTCGTCGATCGTGGTGATGTCGAGCTTCACCCGCGCCATCCAAACGGCGTTCTGGTAGTCGCGGAGACCGCCGACGCCATTCTTGATGTCAGGTTCCTGGTTGAAGACCGTGTTGGCATACTTGCCGCGGCGGTTGGTCTGATCCTCGAGTCGAGCCGCGATATAGGCCTTGGGTTCCTCGCTGATGTAATAGCTCCGGTAGGCCTGGGCGAACGTGTCGTAGAGCTTGTTCGACCCCGCGATCAGGCGCGCCTCGAGCAGCGCCGTCTTGGTCTGGATTTCCTTTCGCGCCTCGGCAAACGTCTCGTCGATGGTCCGCGTGGAATGCCCGACCTTCAGCCCGCAATCCCACAGGAGGTAGAGAATCTCGTTCGTCAGGTGCTGCTGCAGGGGCTTCGCGTCCGCCGGCTTGGTCTTGGTCGGGAACAGGAACATCACGTCCACGTCGCTCAGCGGCGACAGCTCGGACCGCCCGTAGCCACCCAGCGCCACCAGCGCCACCGGCGGGGGCGGCACGGTCAGGGTCCGCGCGTAGCTCTCGATCGCGTAGTTGAAGAGGTGGATGAGGAGCTCGTCGATGGTCGCCGCCCGCTCGTGCACAATCTGCAGTCCGGACCCGCCCGAGGAGTGCCTCGCCTTCAAGGCCGCAGTTTCCTGGCGCAGGAAGTCCTTGCAGGCGGCCAGCCGGTCCGCGATCGAAATTTCCCCGGTAAAAAGGAGTTTCGTGGCCGCATGCTGGTGGATTTCGACGGACATCGGTGTTGGTAAAACCGCATCATCCACCGTCCGGGGCAGGGGACTCAACGTTAACTTTGGCCGTGGAATAGGTAGCTTCGCGATCGAAGGCCTCGATCCAATCCAGATGGAGCCTGAATCCAGGAAGCCAGGAATCAGACATCGGACTTGGAACACAGAGGACGGAGCGCGCAGAGTGGATCCACCCCCAGCGATG
>CAINHV010000066.1 GCA_903848965.1 uncultured Opitutia bacterium
CCTTTCCCGGGGTGGAATAGACCCGGATAAAGCCCCCATGGCCGCGTAAGATGCCCGCCACCGTGGACAATCCCAGCCCCGTTCCCTTGTCCGGAGGCTTGGTGGTAAAGAAGGGGTCGAAAATCTTGGCGATGATGTCGGGAGGAATGCCGCTGCCCGAGTCTTTCACCCGAATTGTGACATACTCGCCGGGTTTCGCGTCGGGATAACCCGCGGCATAGGCGGAATCGATTGCGACGTTCTCCGCCTCCAACTGCAAGAGGCCGCCGCCCTCCATGGCGTCGCGGGCATTGACGCAAAGATTCAGAATTACCTGGTGAAACTGGGTGGGGTCGGCAGTGATGGTCGCCAAGTCAGGCGCGACCTGGCGGACGAACTGGATGCCCTTGGGAAAGGTGCCTTCGACAATGGCGGCCACCTCAGCCAGCGCGCGGTTCGGGTCCATGTCGGCTTTGACTCCTTCATAGCCGCGGGCAAAAGCGAGTAACTGGCGGACCATCGCCGCGCAGCGGGCGGCGCTGGTCTCGATCACCTGCACATACCTAGTGGCATCGGGACATGCCGCCCTCAGCAGCTCATTGGCCATGAGTATTGGCGCCAGCGCGTTGTTGATGTCGTGCGCCACGCCGCTGGCGAGCGTACCGATACTGTCCACCCGCTGGCTTCGCAGCAAATGCTGCTGCATGAGTTTCGACTGCGTGATGTCACTGGCAACCCCGGCTATCGCCTCGCCGCCCCGACCGGGCGCTGTCACGAGGTACGCCCGTTCATGTATCCAGCGAACTTCCCCGTTCGGGCGCACGATGCGATACTCGACGTCATATTTGCCCTGGAGCTGGCCTTTCAACACGGCTGCCTGGACAAAAGCCCTGTCGTCAAGATGCACCCCCTCCAGCCATGTTCGGGGCGAACACCGAAGGGAATCGCACGTCCGGCCCCAAATGCGCTCATAGGCCGGGGAAATATACAGGAATTTTTCCGGACTCGTCTCCTTCAGCCAAAACACTTCGCCGATCGCTCCGGCCAGCTGTTGGAACCGCGCCTCGCTGGCGGCGAGTTCGCCGGAGCGCTGCTGGACGCGATTTTCGAGGTCAGTCGTAAACCGGATTAATTCTTCATCCGCCGCCTTGCGCCGGGTGACGTCCCGCTCGATCGCCACCCAGTGGGTGAACCAGCCTGACGAATCGGCCACCGGGGTGATGGACATCTCATTCCAGAACTGCGTCCCGTCCTTCCTATAATTGAGGAAAGTTGCCGAGATCGTCTCCCATTCCCGCAGCGCCGTGGCCACGCGCTGGACCTCGGTCCTGTCGGTGTCCGGGCCCTGCAATATGCGGGGCGTTTTGCCCAGCGCCTCTTCCCGCGAATAGCCGGTCACCCGTTCGAAGGCGTCGTTGACATAGACAATGCGCGGACCCGGCAGATCCAACGGTTCCGCCTCGGTAATCACCACGGATTCATCCAACCGGTCCAGGCAGGTTTCCAGCAACTTGAGTTTCTGGTCTTGGGCCTTGCGAGCGGAGATGTCGCGCACGATGTGCGAGACCCCGATAATCTCGCCGGCGGCGCTCCGGATCGGGGAAATGGTCACCGATACCGCCACGCTGGTGCTGTCCTTGCGGATCCGGACCGACTCGAAATGCTCGATCCGCTCGCCGCGCCGCATCTTTTCCAGGATGGCGGATTCCTCGTCGAGTCGCTCCGGCGGAAAAATCTTGGTTATCGGCTGCCCGACCATCTCCTGCGCCGTGTAGCCAAACAGCCGCTCGCTGGCGGGGTTCCAGCTCTGCACGACGCCGTCGAGCGTCTTGCTCATGACGGCGTCCTGCGCCGAATCGACGAGGGCCGTAAAGTGCGCCAGGGCAAGTTGTACGTCCGCTTTTCCCTGCAACAGGCTCTGGTTCATCCGGAGCGCCCGGCGCATTTCCAATTGCTGGACGACCAGAGCGCTGAGGTTCTTCAGCGCTTCCTGCTGGCCCGCGGTCAGCTCGCGCGGCCGGCAATCGATGACGCACAGCGTGCCGATGGCATACCCATCGCTGGTTTCGAGCGGCATGCCGGCGTAGAACCGGATGTCGGGCGCGCCCGTGACGAGCGGGTTGTCGTGAAATCGGTCATCAAGCAGCGTGTTGGGCACCTGGAAAAGTTCGCGGCCGTGGATCGCATGGGCGCAAAAGGCGAGATTCCGGGGTGTCTCTCTGACGTCCAAACCCACCCGGCTCTTGAAC
>CAINHV010000067.1 GCA_903848965.1 uncultured Opitutia bacterium
ACCACTTCGATCGCGCGCCGGAGTTCATCCGACGTTTCCGCGTCGAGTTCATCGACGCTATTCGTGGCCTTGCACACGACATGGTAACGCGTGGGTTGGCCGAGATTGATTTCGTAGAGCGTGGTCCCGTTGTGGAAGAACGCCCGGCGCACCAAGCCGATTGCCTCGAACGCCGCCATGCATCGATACACCGTCACCAGATCGCAATTTTCCGCACCGACGGTCTCGTGTAGATGCTCGATGCTACTCGGTTGCGTCCGCTTGATGAGCGCTGCGAGAATCGCGAGGCGCGGCTGGGTAATACGCAAACCTACGGCTTTGAGCTTGGCTGTAGCCATCTCCATCTCTGTCAGTGGCTTTTGACAAGACTTGGGGTCGCCGGCCAAGGGATGATTAGTTTGGGTCGAGGCAATCACTGTTACAAGAATGTGGCATGGGAGCGGGATTTTTCCAGATAATATTGGTTAGCAATAAGACAGCGTCGCCGGTGGAGGACGAAGATTGCGCCGCGCCCTCTCCGCCGCCAACTTTCTGTGCTGATATGCAACAACCGGATTTCAACGAAATCGTGGCCGTGATCTGCAAGGAGGATGGTCGCTTTGACCGTCGGGCCTACGACTTCGTCCGTCTTGGCTTGGATCAAACCGTCAAGGATTTACGTAAAAAGGATGGGCCGCGGGCGGAGAGTTCGCGCCATGTGAGTGGGTCGGAGCTCCTGGAGGGGTTGAAGGCCTATGCCTTGGAACAGTACGGTCCCTTGGCGAAGACCGTTCTGAATGCTTGGGGTGTTCGTCGCTGCCGCGATTTCGGGGACATCGTTTTCAATCTCATCGAGTACAAAGTCTTCTCGAAGACCGATAACGACCGAAAGGAGGACTTCGGGGACCTCTACGATTTCGAGGAGGCTTTCGTGAAGCCTTTTCAGCCGGCGAAGCGGACCCGCGGTCAGCCAGCGGCCGGAGCGTTGGGCGCGGCCTGAGCCGGCCCCGCCGCCGTGCGTCGGCGCCGTCGAATTGACATCGACCTGACGGGAATGGCGCGTCGCTATTTCCATTTCTCCTTTCATGGCCAAATCGTCACCTGCTGCGGACCTTCGACTCTTGGATGCGTTTTGGCGCGAGCCCGTCGATCGAACGGTCCTCGCCAACGGCCTGACCTTGATCCTGAAGCGCGATCCGTCCGCGGCGCTCGCCTCGATTCAGGTCTGGGTGAAAACTGGCAGCATCCACGAAGGCAGCCAGCTCGGTGCGGGCCTGTCGCACTACCTCGAGCACATGTTGTTCAAGGGCACGTCCCGGCGGGCCGGGCGTGACATCAGTGCGACCGTCCAGGCACACGGCGGTTACATCAACGCCTACACGACCTTCGATCGCACGGTCTACTACATCGACCTGCCGAGCGAACACACGGCGGTCGCCATCGATCTGCTGGCCGACGCCGTCCTGCAATCGACGCTGCCGGCCGACGAAGTGACCAAGGAGAAGGACGTGATTCTCCGCGAGATCGCGATGACCAAGGACGATCCGGACAACCGCTTGTGGGATTCTCTCTTCGCTGCGGCGTTCCGGGATCATCCTTACCGGCAGCCGATCATCGGCCACCGCGACGTTTTCTCGGCGGTGAGCCGCGATGACCTCGTCGCTTACTACCGCTCGCGCTACGTGCCGAACAACCTCGTCGTCGTGATCGTCGGCGACATCGACCTGGCGGCAACGCGCGCCGCCGTGGAACATCACTTTGGCGCCGCGCCCCGGATGCGTCTGGCTCCGGTACTCGTGCCACAGGAGTCGGCCCAACTGGCGCCGCGGACCGAGCACCGGTACGAGGATGTCGAAATCACGCGCGCGGTGCTCGCCTGGCCGATTCCCGGACTGACTCACGAGGATGCGCCGGCGCTGGATCTCCTTTCCGCCGTTCTGGGCCATGGCGACAGTTCGATCCTCTGGGACGAAATCCGGGAGCGGGCGGCCCTGGTCCATGCCATCGATACCTCGAGCTGGAATCCCGGCACGAGCGGGCTTTTTTGCGTCATCTTCACGGCGGACGCGGCGAAGCGCGCAGCCGCCACGAGAGCCATTCACCGGGTACTCGCACGGTACGCAAAAACCGGATTCACGGCCTCCCAGTTAAGGAAGGCGCGCCGCCAGCTCGTCGTGTCGGAGATTAATTCCCGCAAGACGATGAGCGGTCAGGCTTCGCGCCTCGGCGTGGCCGAAGTCGTCGTGGGGGAACTCGATCACAGTCGGACGTACTTCGAGCACGTGGGGGCGATCACGCCCGCTGATCTGCGCGCGGTGTTGGTGAAATACCTCAAGCCCAATCGGCTGACCTCGGTCTCGCTCAATCCCAAGTCGGCGGCGGCGGCCACGCCGGTGTCGGTGGCGACCGTGGCGGAGTCGGGTGACTTCACGGAGACCCGGCTGCCCAACGGGGCCCGGCTGCTGTTGCAGCGGAACGATCGACTCCCGAACCTGCATCTCCGGCTCATGATGCAGGGCGGTCCGCTCTATGAGTTGCCGGGCAAAGCCGGTTCCACCGCGCTGCTGGCGACGCTGCTGACCAAGGACACGCGTCGCCGATCCGCGGCCGAGGTGGCCCAGTTCATCGAGGAAGCGGGCGGTTCATTCAGTCCCTTTTCCGGCAACAACAGCATCGGCCTGGCCGCCGAGGTCCTGCCACCCGACTTCGATCGGGCGCTGTCAATCATCGCCGACGCTGTCCTCGCTCCGACGTTCAAGGCGGCCAGCTTCGCGCTCGAGCGCGACGCACAGGTGGCGGCTCTCCAGCAGGAAGATGACGACGTCGTGACCCTCGCCCGGAAGCGGCTGCGCGCGAAGTTTTTTGGCCGTCATCCGATCGCGCTCGATGCCCACGGCGATCTCGACGGAGTGAAGGCCCTTGTCGCTTCCGATCTGGTCGCGCTGCACCGGCGACTCTGTGTTGGCCCCAATGTGGTGCTGGCGGTCGCCGGAGATTTCGAGCCCCGCCTGCTCGCCCCGAAACTCAAGGCCTTCCTGGCGCGCCTCCCGCGCGGTACGGCGCCGCAGTGGCGGTTGCCAGACGCGCCGTGGGCGCTGCCGGCCGAGACGGGCGATTTCATCGAACATCAGGAGCGCGAGCAGGCCGTCGTCCTGCAGGCGTTTCCCGGGCCCCAGGTCAACGCGCCGGACTTCTATGTCGCCGAGGTGGCCGACGAACTGTTCAGCGGCATGGCGTCGCGGTTGTTTGAACGGGTGCGCGAGGAGAAGGCGCTGGCGTACTTCGTCCGGTCCGGACGGGTGACGGGCCTGAACGCCGGCATGTTCTATTTCTTCGCCGGCACCCAGCCGGGGCGGGAGAACGAAGTGCTGGCCGAGATCGACGCCGAGATTGCCCGCGTGCAGTCCGGCGGAGTCGAACCGATCGAACTCGCCCGCTGCCAGATTCGGCTCAAGGCGGGTCGCCGCCAGAGTTTCCAGACGAACGGCGCCCGCGCCATGCATGCGGGTCTCAATGCCCTCCAAGGTCAGCCCATCAACGACTGGAAGAACTACGATGGCCGCATCGATGCCGTGACGCTGGCCGACCTCGCGGCGTTCGCGAACCGCTACTTCACGCGACCGCAGCGCACGCAGTTGGTCGTCCGTCCGTCCGTCAAGGGCTGAACGGCGCACTCTTCGACGTGAGCGCACTCGCGGAGCTCTTTCCGTCCGGCGACTTTCGGTTTCACCTCACGTTGCGCCGGCAGGAGCCGGACGGGTTCTTTCGTCCGCACGACCCTTCGGGCGAAGTGATCGCGGAGCGTAGGCGGTGGCTCGCGGCCGAGCCCGGACGGCACGCCGCGCTGCTCCCCGACGGGATCCCGGTTTTCGAGGAGTTCTCCGCGCTCGCGGCCGAATGGGCGCCGCCGGTGCCCGGGATTCCGGGCTGGGATGCCATCCACCAGGCGGGGGCGCGCTGGGAGCCGGACATTCTCTTCCTGCGCGCCGATGCCGCCGGCCAGTTTCGCCTGCAGGGCGGTGCGCTTTGCTTTCCCACCGGTTGGGCACTCGAGGAGAAGCTGGGGCAAACGCTCGACTTCATCCATGGGCCGGTGCCCGGATTGAACGCGGCGATCGGTGGACCGATTCAGCAGTTCCTCGGACGAATGAAGCCGGGCGGCGCCTTCTTCCGCGACAACTGGGGGATCGCCGCCTCGGACGAGCTCAACTTGCATCCGGCGCGTCGCCTGGCCGCACCTACTTTACCGGTGGACATGGAAAGGCTTTGGCTGCGGGTGGAGCATCAGGTCCTGCTGGCGCTGCCGCAGTCGGGGGGAATTGTATTCGGCATCCGAATCGCCCGGCACCGGCTCGACACGGTCGCCCGCGATCCGGCGGCGGCCGGCCTGCGGCAGGCCCTGGAAACGATGCCCGCCGCCGTGGCGGCCTATAAGCGCCTTGAGGCGATTCGCGCGGAGCTAATCCGTCGGCTTTGAACCGGCTGGATCGCGCTCCTCGCCATGTCCTTTCCCGACGGCGGCACCGCCGCTCACGCCGCGGAGCAGAAGAAGGACTCCGAGAAGGCGCAGCCGGAAGCCGAGAACCTTCGGAAGTACGATCGGAATGCGAAGGGTAAACTCGATCCCGATAAAGAGGCCGCGATTAAAGCGGATCAGGTGAAGGCCAAGTCCCCGGCGCCGAAAATGGGCTGACCTTCGTCAGGCCTTTTCCACAAACCCGCCGCTCCACTTCAGCTTCGCGCGCACGACCGAGAAATGCGAGTAGTCCAGTTGCTGGGCGAGCGGGAGCCGGAGTTTCGCCACGGAGATTTCCACGGGCGAACGTTCGCTGACCTTGAGGTTGCGCTGGCCATCCATCGCGACCAGGAGCCGCGAATCCGGGGTGCGGTTATAGACCCGCAGCCGGACATTCTCGCGAAAGATGATCGACCGGTTACTCAGGGTGTGCGGGCAGATCGGCGTCATCGCGATCACTGCCGCCGAGGGATGCACAATGGGCCCGCCGGCGGACAGGTTGTAGGCGGTCGAGCCCGTGGCCGTGGAGAAAATGAGACCGTCGCAGGTGTACTCCGTTACCAGTTCGTCGTCGGCGAACACCTCGAGCCGGACCAGCCGCGAGTTGATCTCGTCCTTGATCAGTACGTCGTTGAGCGCCAGGTCGTGCGCACCCCTGCCGGTCGAGCAGTCGAGCATGGCCCGGTCGTCGACGCGGAACGCCCCGCCGAGCAGCGAGGAGAAATTGGCCCGCGCCTCGTCGGCGGAAAACGTGGTCAGGAAACCGAGGCTGCCGCGGTTGACGCCGATGATCGGGACCTTCGCGCGCGCCGACTCGCGGGCGACGCCGAGCAGGGTGCCGTCTCCCCCGATGACGCAGCACGCGTCGCAGCCGTTCAGATACCCTTCGGGCAGTCGCGTGCGCGAGGTCTGCTTGAACTGGACCCCCGCCTGCCGCGCGATCAACGCGAGATGCCGGACGAGGACGAGGGCACCGTCTTTCTCCGCGTTGACCACGAAGGCGAGCTTGCGAATGGGCTTCATAGACGGGCGGTCGCGACGGCGGAGGGGAGGACGGCGGAGAGGCAAAAGTTCAGGAGGCAGGTGTGCTTTCTTTCCGCAGCCCGAGCAAGAACTCCCGATTGCCGTCCGCGCCCGTGATCGGCGAATCGATGACGCCGAGGAGGGTGGCTCCCGGAAGGTTCGCGAGGGCGAAGTCCCGCACCTGCGCCAACGCGGCTTCCTGCACGGCGGGATCGCGAATCACCCCGCGGCCCTTGTCGGCTTCGGCCCGGCCCGCCTCGAACTGGGGCTTGACGAGCGCCACCAAGGGAGCGCCGGCGCGCAGCAGCGGCCAGATCGCGGGCAGGACCGTGCGCAGTGAGATGAAGGACAGATCCATCACCACGAGATCGAAATTCGAGCGGGGCAGGGCGGCGGCGGTGAGGTACCGCGCGTTCAGGTGCTCCAGGTTCGTCACGCGGGGATCGGCGCGCAGCTTGCCGTGCAACTGGGCGCGGCCGACGTCCACGCACACGACATCCGCGGCGCCGGCCTGCAGGACGCAGTCGGTGAAGCCTCCGGTCGAGGCCCCGACGTCGAGCACATGGGCGCCCTGGAGTTCCAAGGCGAAGTGCGCGAGTGCCGCCGACAGTTTATCGCCGCCGCGGCTGACGAAGCGCGGCGGCCGTTCCACGGTCAGGGCGATATCCAAAGGGAACTCCTTGCCGGGCTTGTCCAGCCGCTCGGTGCCGCGCAGCACGCGGCCGCTCATGATCAAGGCCTTCGCCTGGGAGCGCGATTCCGCCAGCCCGCGCTTCACGAGCAGTTCGTCGAGCCGTTGCTTCGTCTCGAGGCTCATCGCGGCGGGAGTTTCTGCCGCGCTGGCGACCAGCACGTCGTGCGGCCGCCGATGGTCGCGTGCGCGAGGGGGCGCCCAGTCCTGGGGCACTCGCCGCCCGGTTGCCAGCGATGGCGAAACAGCCAAGTCTTCGGAATGTTCACGTTGAGATCGGGCGGGAGCTTGCCGCCGCGCCCCGCAATCTTATCGAGGGCATCGCGGCAGACTTGGCGACAGGTGCGCCAGAGGGTCTTGATCTCGGTCGGCCGCAGGCTGCCCGCCTTGCGCGCCGGATGCAGGCCTGCGCGCCAGAGAATCTCGTCGGCCATCCAGTTGCCGACGCCGGGAAACTGTTCCTGCATCAGGAGGACGGCCTTGATCGGGGCCCGGCGGCGTCGCTCGAGAAAGGCGCCGACGGACGCCGCGGTAAACTCTGGAGAAAGGATCGCGGGCGAGATCCGCGACCACCAGATCGGGGGATTCTTGCCCTGATGAAAATCGATCCGGCCGAACATCCTGGGATCATTGAACACGAGGGCCTGCCGCGCCGTCACGAGCACGAGATGATCGTGGCGACCCGGAACATGATCCGCCGGCGCTGCGCTCAATTCGCCGCTCATGCCGAGATGAATGCCGAGCCAGCCGCCGCCACTGAACCGAAACAACATCTGCTTCGCCGCGGTGGTCGCGGACAACAGCGTGGCGCCGGTGAGCGCGTGCCGGAAGGCCGGCAAATCCACGTCCCGCAGCACCCGCTTCGCGTCGTGCGTGTGCACCCGCTTGATCCGCTGCCCGCCTGCCGCCTCGTGCCAGCGACGGCGGAAGAATTCGACTTCGGCAAGTTCAGGCATCGACGGGCGGAGGAGCGCGCAGGTGGGAAACTGCCCGATCAGTCCAGCGTCGCGACCAACTCGCGGAGGCTGGGAAACACGGATACCTCGGGCAGCGCGAGTTGCGCCCAATCGGCCGCCGTATGTTTGCCCGTGCAGACCGCGGCCACGCGGATGTTCGCGCTTCGTCCCGTGGTCATGTCGCCCTCGCGATCCCCAATCATCCAGCAATGCCGCGGATCCAGTTGCCGGCGGGCAATCGTCTCGAGGACGTAACGCGGCGAGGGCTTGCGATAGAGTTGTGGATCGTCCGGTCCTTCCGGGGCGATGCAGATGTCGTCGAACACTGGCCCGGGCAGGCCGAGCAGTTCCTCCATCCGCGCGTTGCAGCGATGGACATCGTCCATCGTGTACAGCCCGCGACTGATCCCGGACTGGTTTGTGAGCACGAAGAGCCGGTAGCCCAGCGCCCGGGCCCGGCGCAAAGCGTCGGCGACTCCGGGGATGAGTTCCACGCCAGCCGGATCGGCCAAGTAGTGCTTGTCGAGAATCAAGGTGCCGTCGCGGTCGAGAAAGAGCGCCTTGGACATCAGGAAACGGAGTTGCGGATCGAAGCGAAGGTGCGGGCGGCGGCCATCAGCGACGCGTCACGTAGTCGATCAATTCCTGAGGCGTGACGGTCGCGGTCCCCAGCTTACCCACCACGACGCCGGCGGCGGCATTGGCAAAATGGGCGGCGTCTTCCAGCTTCGCCCCGGCGGCGAGCGCAAGGACGAGGCCGGCCAGCGAGGTGTCGCCCGCGCCCGAGACGTCGTACACTTCGCGGGCGGCCGTCTTGATCCGTTTGATGACTTTGCCCTTGGCGCTGAGCAGCATGCCTTCCTCGCCGAGCGTGATGACGAGGAACTTCGTCCCGTAAAGCTCGTGGAGCCGTGCGCAGACCTCGCGATCGGGAAAGGGTGCATGCGGCATCGGATCCATGCCGGCGAGCTGCAGCGCCTCGCGTTTGTTCGGCGTGATCAAATCGAGATTATTGAACGCGATCTTTCGCTTCGGCTTGGGATCGAGGGCGATGAACTTGCCCGCGGCTCGCGCCAGCTTGGAGACGCGGGCGACTAATTCATCGGTCAGCAGGCCCTTGGCGTAGTCGGAAAGGATCACGGCATCGCAGTCCGCGATTGCGGGGGCAAGCAGCACCTCGGCCTGATCCGCGCTGATCTGGTAAGCGGGCGGCGGGGCCTCCCGGTCGAGCCGGCACAGCTGCTGGTGTTGCACGAGCACGCGGGTCTTGACGATGGTCGGCGCGCGGCCAGGCGTGGCAAGGGTCCGGATCGCGTGCGTGCCGAGAATTTCCTTCAGCTTGGCCCCGGCGTCGTCCTCGCCGATGTAGCCGGCGAGCGTGCATCGCGCGCCGAGCGACGCGATGTTGAGCGCCACGTTGGCCGCGCCGCCTCCGCTCCAGGAATCCCGCGCGATGTCCACGACGGGGACCGGGGCCTCCGGCGAAATCCGCGTGGCGTCGCCCCAGATATAATGATCCAGCATCAGATCACCGATCACGAGGATGTGCTGGCCGGCGATCTTCTTCAGGAGGGGAGAAAAGCCTTTCATCAGAATTCCCAGTCGTAGGAGTAGCGGGAGAGCAGCTTTGGCGCGGCGGCGGTCACCTGTACCACATCCTCGATCCGGCAGCCGCCGAGGCCCGGATAATAAAGTCCGGGTTCGACCGTCGTGATGGCGTTCTTCCGCAGCGTATAATCGACCGCACCGCTGACGCGCGGGAGTTCGTGAATCGCCAGACCCAGGCCGTGTCCTGTGCCATGGAAGAACCCGACGGAGCCATGGGCGGTGTGCTTGGTTTCGTAGCCGCGGGCGGCAAAGACCGCCAGCACCTTGCCGTGTACGTCGCGTCCGTTCACCCCGGCGCGGATTGACTTGATCGCGGCGACTTGGGCGGCCCGGACCGCGGCGACCAGCGCGCGTTGGGCCTCGCTGGCCCGGCCGCGCAGGAACGTGCGCGTCATGTCGCCATAGTATCCGGTCGCGGTCACCCGGGGAAAAATGTCGAGGATGATGAGTTCGTGCGGCCGCAGTGGTCCGCTGCCGCGCTCATGGGGATCGCAGGCCTGATCGCCGCCGGCGACGATCGTGTCGGTCGAGACCGCCCCCGCCTCGAGGCATGCGACCTCGATCGCGAACTTGAGGGTCTCGCTCGTCACGATCTGGCCGCGGTGAACGAGTTTTCGCCCGCGGATCCGGCTGGCACGGAGAATTTTTTCGGCGGCGGCGAACCCGAGTGCGGCGCATCGGTTGCCCTCCCGGATCGACGCGGCCTCGATCGGCGTCTTCAGTTCACGGGCGGGAAAGAGCGGGCCGTCGGCCACGGCCACGTTGAGGCCGAGCGCGTACAGCTTCTCGTAGAGCCCGGACGGGAAGTCATCCGGGACGGTGAAGCGCGATTGGCGATAATCCTTCGCGAGCAGGTAGATGACCTCCGCGGGGCCCGGTTTGCGCTGCGGCCAGATTTCGCGGGCCCGCTGCAGGTACTTTTCAAGCGGCAGGACGACATCGAAGGCCGAGGTCTTCTTCACCCGTCCGAATTCCAGCGCGCTGACGACCGCGTACTTCTTCCGACCGAGTCCGAACGCGACGAACGCATCCGGGACCTTCACCCGTCCAAAATACAGCACGTCGGGGCTGCGTTCACTGTCGGCGTAAAGGAGCGGAGGTGGAGCGGATTTTCCCGGCACGGAAGAGAGTGGTTGAGTTGCGATGTCGCGGTGATTAGCCAACGCCCAGATGAAAAACGCAAATCCGGTTTCGCGCGCGTTGCGGCTGGCCGTCGTGGGGCTGGTCCTCACCGTGGCAGGGTGTGGCAGTGACGCCCCGCCGGTGCCCGTCACCGCCCCGAAGACCGGGTCTGATTTTTTTCCCATCAAGGTCGGCGATCGCGTGGTGCGCATGCAACTGGCCATCCAGTCCGCCGAGCAGCAGCGCGGGCTGATGTTCCGGCAGGATCTCGGCCGCGACGACGGCATGCTCTTCATTTACGAACGGCCGCAACAGATGACCTTCTGGATGCGCAACACGCCCACCGCCCTCGATATCGGTTTCTTTGATCGCGAGGGTCGCCTGCAGGAGGTGTACCCGATGTATCCGTTCGACGAACGCCCGGTCAGCTCGCGCGGTTCGGCGCTGCTTTACGCCCTGGAGATGAACCAGGGCTGGTTCCGCGATCAGGGCGTCAAGCCCGGAGCAACGATCGACCTGAAGGCCCTGGCCGCCGCGGTCACCGCCCGTGGTTTCAAGCTGCCAGTGACGAAGGAGTAGGGCGCAGCGCGAAGGAGGATGGGGCGCCCGACCCATGAAAACCGATCGATGAGTCCCGCGGGCTCTTCTCGGATCAGTCGACCCGTGCCACTCGAGCTCCGAGACTCGATGCCGCGCCACTCGCTCACGCTCGCAGCCACTGGCAAACCCCGATCGCCTTGAGCGGGCGGCCCCAACGCCGGCCTACTCCTTCGGGATTTCGTTATCCGTCTTCAGCACGAGCACCGGCGTCTTGGTCTTCACCCAGACCTCGGTCTCCTTGAAGAACTTCGCGGGGACGTTCTCGATCGACTCACCCACGGTCTTCGCCGGCAGCAACCGGCCTTTCTGGGTGGTGTTGAAGTCGTAGGTCGCGCGGAAAATCCGATCCGACGTCGTGGCCGCGCTCTCGTTCTCCGGAATCTGAAGGACCCAGCCAACGAGGTCGGTCTTCGGCATCTTGCCGTCCGGATCGCTGACGAGAATCACGAACTGCTTCTTCAACGCCGGCGGCTTTTCCTCCGCGTTGTCAGGCTGGACGACGAGATTCATCTCCTCGATCACCCGGCGCAGCACGGCGGGATCGACATGGTTCTTCTTCAGGATCTCGGCGACTTTGCTGACGTCAATTTTCGGCATGGTATTTTCGACTGGGAGGGCCACGAATGGACACGAATGAGCAGCAATGTAAAGGATGCCGGCACGGACGAGTGGTTCGACATCGTGAACCAGCGGGACGAGGTCATCGGTCGCGCCACGCGCCGCGAAGCGCACGCGACGGGACTCTGGCACCGGGCTGTCCATGTCCTCGTATTTGACGCGGTCGGGCGCGTGTTTTTGCAGAGGCGTTCGATGCTCAAGGACCTGTCGCCCGGTCTTTGGGACTCATCGTGTTCCGGGCATCTCGACGCCGGCGAGGACTACGACACCGCCGCCGTTCGGGAACTCGCGGAGGAGATTGGCCTTCGCAGGTCGGTCGCCCCGGAGCGCTGGTTCCGGATCGATGCGTGCGTCGAGACCGGCTGGGAATTCGTCTGGGTTTATCGGTTGCGTCACGACGGTCCACTCACGCTCGAGCCCAAGGAGATCCAATACGGCGAATGGGTTCACCCTGCCGAGGTGACACAGCGCATGGCAGCGAAGCCCGCCGACTTCTGTCCTTCGGTGAAGCTGCTCTGGCCGATGGCGACGGCCCGGGTTGCTCTCTGAGCGGAGCGAAGCCCGGGTCCTGCCGTGTTGTAGCGCCGGCGCTCGTCGCCGGGCCGTTCCTGAGGTCTGCCGACGAACGGCAGCCCTACATCAACCGGTTTCGGAGCGCTCGCGTTTGAAAGACGGTTATCAGCCTTACATCCCCGGCGGAACATACGAACTCCGGCCCGCGATATAGCCGGGGCCCTCGTTCTCGCTCAACCGCTTGATTTCATCGAACTGCTTCTGGGAAATCAGCCGTCGCGGCACACGGCGCAAGGCCTCCTCGACCAGCCGGGCCCGGTTCTCATCATTGGGGATGTGTGGCTCCCAGGAGTTGTGATGACCCTGCTTCCGCGTCCATTCGATGTTGCGGCCATGGACCGCCGCATTGACTTGGTACTTCTTGCCCGCGTCGTCCTTTTCCCACCAGCCGAACTCGATGCTCATGATTTTTGTTGGTCCTGAATGACGGCTTGGCCGTCCGGCCTACAATTGCCGGGCCTCACCTTTCTGCCAGCGGAAACTCGCCGACGACTTCGCCCGGATGGAATTCACCTCCACGCCGGTCGATCTGCCGGACGACCAGCCGGCCGGGCCAGAGGTCGATCGCGTAGCCACCGAGCGGCGGACAGAACGATCCCGTATTGATCACCACAGTGCCCGAGGGCTGGCGCCACACGCCGGGACGATGGAGGTGGCCGGCGACGACAAACTTGGCCTGCGGGCGGTGCCGGCGCGCCAAGGCGGCGATCCGTCCCGGCTCCACCTGCCAGGCGCGGAGAATCCGAAGGAAGCGCGTCGGCGGCCAGAGCGTGTCGGCGAGATAGCGGAGGGCGTGCTTTGATCCCTGCCGTTCCGCCTGGTGCCGCTGGGGAATGGAACCCGCAACCTGCCGCCAGATCCTGAAGCGCCGTTCGAGATCGTCGGGCTCACTGGGCGAGAGTCCCTGCAGCCGGGCGGCAATCTGCTCGCCGATGACTGTCGCATCGCGGCTCCAGGGCACGATGTTGTCGAAGATGATGTCGCCATGCGTTGCGAAGATCAGTCCGCCGGCGAGATCGACCGAATGCGTCTCGGAGAGGTCGGCATCGTGGTTGCCGGTCACGTAGGTCACGGCACCAGCCTCCCGCGGAAAGAACTCCAGCACGGCCGCGCGGCATTCGGCAGTGTGCTGCGGCGCCGGTCCCGGTCGGGTGTCGAGGGTGTCGCCGTTGAGGACGAGCCGGCCGACGCCGTCGCAGAGCGGCCGTAGTTGTTCGAGTCGGTGAACGCGGCTGGCCCGGTCGCCGAAATGCAGATCGGAAAAGATGCGGGTCAGTTCGTCGGCCACGATTTGGTGGCTCTATGTTCCTCGGCTTTCGTGGGAACAACTGCAAACCGCGGCCGAGGCTTGTCGCCCCCCGCGCCCTCGCCCACGTTCCCGGCATGCGCTTCTGGCTCACGATCGCGGCCGGGTTGTTCCTCTCCCTTGGGACGCGGGCCAACGCGGTGGACGAGTTGATCGGTATCCATATGGCGGTGATGGGCGGCGCGGAGCGGATTACTGCGCTCGCGGCCATCAAGGCTACCGGGATGGTCACGATGAGCGGAAAACGCGTGCACTTTACGATGGTGGCGGCCCGGCCCAACCGCGTCCGGCTGGAGACCGAGGGTGGGGGACGCTCCCTCGTGCAGGCCTACGACGGCGTGGAGCCGCCGTGGGAGTTCGATACCGGCACCTGGCCGCCGAAGTATCGCCGGGTGGCGGATGGCCCCGCCCGGCGCATTGTCGCGGATGCCGAGTTCGACGATCCACTGATCGCGGGCGCCGCCCGTGGCTACACCCTCGACTACGCGGGCGAGGCGGAGGCCGAGGGACGGAAATACCGCCGGCTGCTCGTCACCCACAAGCTCGTACAGTCCTTCGCGCTCTACCTCGATCCCGAGACCTACCTGATCCAGTTTCGGTCCGAGTCACACACCAGCGCTGGCGGCCGGCCGGTGAACATTGTGACGCGGTACAGCCAGTTTCAATCGGTCGACGGCGTCCTGCTGCCCCACGCCGTTACCACGCTGGTTGATGGCAAGGTGACGCAGGAAATGGTCATCGACCGGATTGAACCGAACCCCGTCCTGCGTCCCGACACCTTTTCGATGCCCAAGGGCATCACGGTTCCCCAGCCGGCGGCCAAGTAATGACTTCGGCGGTCACGGCTCCGTGGATTGAAGCGGCCCCACCTCCCGAAACGGCGCAGTTTGTGGTTGCACGGGGCGGGAGCGGCCGTTTCCTCTGATCCCTTAACCTTTTCCAACCATGCAAGAACAAGTCACCCTTGAGTGCACCGAGGCCAAGAAAGAGGGCAAGCCCGCCTCCCGCTACCTCACTTTCCGCAATAAGAAGACCGTCACCGAGCGGATCGAGAAGAAGAAGTACAATTACTTCCTCAAGCGGCACACGTTGCACCGCGAAATCAAGTAACGGTCGCGAAGCGGCCTACGGGTCCTTCCCCTGTATCAAGCCGGGCGCACTGCCCGGCTTTTTGCTTTTTTAGTTTTTGGGAGGGATCGCAGCGACGGAAACACCGTTGCCACCCCCTATCGGCTACGCCGATCGGTTTTCCGACTCAGTTCATCCGCTTCTGTGGAGTCTCAATCGGAAAGGGCTGATTCGTGGTCCCCGTCGACGGCGCGGGGTGCGAGTGCCGCCGGGCGGCGCGCCAGCTTTCCCGGTGTTTCCGAATCCAGTCGAGGAGCGCACGCTCAAACCCGATGTCGTAGCCCAGGCGCTCGGACTCGAGCCACTTGTGCTTTAGAATCTCTTCACGCTCGGCTAGGAATTCCTGATAGAGGCTGGATTGCTTAACAAATTCCCGGGACGTCGAAGGCTCGTGAGCGGGTGAAGTCATGCGTCGCGACGTAAAGTGAGTGGGCGGTGCGAATCCTGTCAATGCCTGCTGTTTTTCGTAAACGTCACGCCCGGATCGGCGTCGGTTGCTTGAGCCGCGTGAGCAGCGTTTCCGCGATCTCGCGGAAGATATTCGCCGCCGCACTGCCCGGCGCACTGACCACAATCGGCTCCCCGGAATCTCCGCCCGCGCGAATCTCCGGCAGCAGTGGAACCTGGCCCAGGAGCACGGTGCCGAGCTTCTCGGCCGTGACGACACCGCCGCCGGTGCCGAACAGGTCGTGCCGCTGGCCCGCCGGGTCGATGAAGAAACTCATGTTCTCCGCCACGCCGAGCAGCGGGACATTCACCTTCTGGAACATTAGTCCGCCCTTACGCGCCACATTGGTCGCCGCGGCCTGGGGTGTCGTCACAATCACCGCGCCGTCGAGCGGCAGGGTCTGCACCAGCGACAGCTGGGCGTCACCCGTGCCCGGCGGCAAATCCACCAGCAAGACATCCAGTTCGCCCCATTTCACGTTTTGGACGAACTGCTGGATCGTCTTCATGATCATCGGGCCGCGCCAGACGACGGGAGTGTTGTCGTCGACGAGGAAGCCCATGCTGATGACCTTCACGCCGTGCCGCTCCATCGGGACGAGCATGGCCGCGGCGCCTTCGCCTTCGACCTCGGGACGGCCGCTAAGCCCCATCATCAGGGGAACGCTCGGGCCGTAAATATCGCAATCCATCAGACCAACGCGCCCGGGCCGGCCGGCGAACGTCAGCACCTGCGCGACCGCGCAGGCGAGGTTGACCGCAAACGTGCTCTTGCCGACGCCACCCTTGCCCGACGCGATCGCCACAGAATGTTGGATTGTCTTTGGTGCGGTGGTGGTCCCCGCCACGTTGCCACCGGGGGCCGGTGCGGCCTTGGCCGGCGTCACCGCGATCTCGACCAGAATGTCCTTCACCCCGGGCTGCCCCCGAAGCACCCGCTCGATGTCGCCCTTCAACTGCAGCGGTGTCGTCGGATCGTTGCTGGCCAGGGCCAGCGAGACCTTCACGGTGCCGTCGAAGAAGCCCGCCGAGCGCACGAGCCCGAACGAAACGATGTCGCGGCTGAAACCGGGATATTTGACCTGCTTGAGCTGTTCCTTGATTTCGTCAGATGTCACGAGGTGGGAGGCGGAATCGCCGAGATTAGAGTTGGCATGAGAGGACGTGGAGCAAATAGAAACCCCTTTCGTTCTCCTTTTTTCATGCAAACTTTCCTCCGCTTCTTCTTTTGCGCCGGCTTTCTGCTCACGTCGGCCTCGGCGCAGGGTATCCGGAACGTCGGCCCGATCGTCGTGGATTACAACAGCAAGAGCCTGCCCATCCGCGTGTCGTCCACGGTCGCGGAGTTGAACACGCTCGCGCTGGTCGCCTTCGGGACGCATGGCCGTTACCGGCTCGTCGCGAGCGACTACACCTTCGACATCCGCTTCAGCCAGGCCGGCCCGACGCAGGTGCGCGTCGATATCATGAAGGGTGCGAGCGCCTTCGCCTCCGCGACCGTCGCGGGCCAGAATCTTCGCCACGCGCTCCTGAAGGCCGCCGATGTCGCCGTCGAAAAGACCAACGGTCTCGGCCTCAAGGGCTTCTTCACCGCGCGCCTCGCGTTCATCGGCGAGCGTACCGGCAAGAAGGAAGTGTATACCTCCGATCTCTTCTTCAGTCCCGGTCAGGTGAAACAAATCACCCGCGACAACGCCTCGGCTCTCGCGCCGCGCTGGTCGCCCGATGGCAGCCGGCTGCTCTACACGAGTTTCTACAAATCTGGTTTCCCCGATATTTTTCAGATCGATCTCAACACCAACAACCGGACGACTTTCGTCAGCTTCCGCGGACTCAACACGGGGGCGCGCTTCAGCCCGAACGGCCAGCAGGTCGCGATGATCCTGAGCGGCGAGGGCTCCCAAGAGGTTTACGTCAGTAACGCGCAGGGCCGCCAGGTCTCACGGAAAACGCGTTCCTCCGCGGTCAAGGCCTCGCCCGGCTGGTCGCCCGACGGCGGCCGGCTGGTTTTCGCGATGGGTGAGCCGAGCCCGCAGTTGTATGTGATGTCTGCGGCGGGTGGGACGCCGACGCGGCTGGTGACGGGCTTCACCTACGCCGCCGAACCGGACTGGAGCCGGGGGAATCCGAACAAGATCGCCTGCACCGTGCTCTCCGCGCGCAGGTATCAGATTGCCGTGTACGATTTCGCGCAAGGGAAGGGCACGGTCGTCTCCGGCGCCCCGTTCGATGCCGCGATGCCCAGCTGGCTCGCCGATGGACGTCACCTCGTCTACACTGCCCGCAGCCGGACGACCTCTGGCCTTCACATTCTTGATACGGAGACCGGCAAGAGCACCCAAATCGGCGCCAGCTTTGGCCTCTCGATGGAAGCCAACGTCTGGACGCCCTGAGGGGGCGGGGGGAGGGGAGGCGGACTTGAGAGTTGAGGGCTCGGCCGAGTTCGTCGTCCCGCCGTGTAGCCACGAGCGTCCGCGAGTGGAGCAGGGCCGGAAAATTGCGCAGAAGGTGCAAAAAACGTCCTTCGTACCGGTCCAGCCAATCCATTTGAACAGGAGGCAATCCGAGTCCGAGCAGGGCTCAAGCCACGCAATGAGCGACACGATCGGAATCTGACCGGCTCGATCTCCGCCTGACCTCGGCTCGACTCCTGTAAAACCGCCTGGGTGGATTGGCCGTCTCAGTACGAATCGTTCCCCGCTCTTATCCCACCCAAACCCGCGCATTCCGAAACAACTTCATCCACGGCGAGTCCTCGCCCCATTCCGGTGGATGCCAGCTCATCGCCACGGTGCGGAACACCCGCTCGGGATGCGGCATCATGATCGTCACCCGGCCCGTCGTCGTCGTCAGCGCCGTCATGCCGAGTGGCGATCCATTCGGATTGAGCGGATAGCGCTCTGTCGGTTGATGCTGGTTGTCCACGAAACGCGCCGCCACGAGCCCCGACGCACTGAAGGCGCGCGCCGCCGCCGCATCCGCGAACTCCGCGTAGCCCTCGCCATGAGCCACCGCGATCGGAATCACTGATCCCTCCATCCCGGCAAACAGGACACTCGGGCTGCGCTCGATCTTGACCGACACAAACCGCCCCTCGTAACGCTCTGACTGGTTCTGCACGAACCGCGGCCAGCTCTCCGCCCCCGGAATGATCGATCGCAGATTGCTCATCATCTGGCAGCCATTGCACACGCCGAGCCCGAAGGTGTCAGCGCGGGCGAAGAACGCCTGCACCGCGTCCCGCGTCCGACCGTGAAACAGCACGCTCTTTGCCCAGCCCTCGCCGGCGCCAAGCACATCCCCGTAACTGAAGCCGCCACACGCAATCAGCCCGCGGAAATCCTCCAGCTTCGTTCGGCCGCTCAGGATGTCCGTCATGTGGACATCGATCGCCGTGAATCCGGCGCGCGTGAGCGCGGCGCCCATCTCCACCTGGCCATTGACGCCCTGCTCGCGCAGCACCGCCACCCGTGGCCGCGCCGACAAAATCGCCGGGGCCGCATCATTCCCGTCGAGCGGAAACGTGATCACCGGCATGATGCCCCGATCCGCGCGGTCCAGCTTCAACCGATACTCATCCTCCGCCGCCGCGGGATTGTCGCGCAGCGCCGCTATCCGGCGGGTGACGTCCGACCAGATCGCCCGCAGCGCCGACAGGTCCTCGTCGTAGATCGCCTGTCCGCCTTGCCGAATCCTGAAGCGGTAATCGCGATTCAAGGTCCCGATTTGCGACGTGAGGCCGTTGAGTCGGTGCGCCTTCAACACTGCGGTCACCGCCTCCAAATCCGCCGTCCTAACCTGGATCACCGCCCCTAGCTCCTCGCTGAAGAGCGGTCCAAAGGGTTCCGTCGTTCCCGCCGGCAACTGGAGGTCCACGCCCGTGTGACCCGCGAACGCCATCTCCACCGCCGTCGCCAGCAGTCCGCCGTCCGAGCGATCATGATACGCGAGAATCTTCTTCTCCGTTCCCAGTTGCTGGATCGCGTTCCAGAAGCCCTTGAGCTCCGCCGCGTCGTCGACGTCGGGCGTGGTCGCACCGATCTGAGACACCACCTGGCCGAGGATCGATCCGCCGAGCCGATTCCGTCCATGGCCGAGATCGATCATCAGCAGCACCGTGTCGCCGATCGCCGCCGCGGCGTCCGGCGCATCGTAGCGTAACTGCGGGGTGAGCGAGAGCCGGATGTCCGTCGCCGACGCAAAGGCCGAGACGATCAGTGACACCGGCGCGGTCATCCGTTTCTCCTTCCCAACGTCCTTCCAGACGGTGCTCATGCTCATCGAGTCCTTGCCGACGGGAATTGTGATCCCAAGGGCGGGGCAGAGTTCCATCCCGACCGCCCGCACCGCGGCATAAAGATCGGCGCCGTCGCCTGGCACGCCCGGGGCCGCCATCCAGTTGGCCGAGAGGTTGACCTTGCCGAGATCGCCGATCGGCGCCGCCGCGAGATTCGTCAGCGCCTCACCGACCGCGAGCCGCGCCGAGGCCGCGGCACTGTTGATCGCGACCGGGGTCCGCTCCCCCATCGCCATAGCCTCGCCGGTATAGACATCGAAGGCTGCGGCGGTCACCGCGCAGTCGGCCACGGGCACCTGCCACGGCCCAACCATCTGATCGCGGCAGATCAATCCGCCGACCGTCCGATCGCCGATCGAGATCAGGAACGTCTTGTCCGCCACGGTCGGGTGGCCGAGGACTCGCTGGATCGCCTCGTGCAGCGTCAGGCTCCCAAGATCGAGCGCGAAGCTTGGCCGCGAACGAGACTGATCGACGCGGTGCATCCGCGGCGGTTTGCCGAGGAGAACTTCGAGTGGCATGTCGATCGGCCGGTTGTTGAACAATGGATCCTCGACCACCAGCCGGCGCTCCTCCGTCGCCTCGCCGACGACCGCAAAGGGACAGCGCTCGCGCTCGCACAGCCGCGCGAACGTCTCGATCCGGCTCGCCGGCACCGCCATCACGTAACGTTCCTGCGATTCATTGCACCAGATCTCGAGCGGACTCATCCCCGGCTCCGCGTTCGGAATCCGACGCAGATCGAAGCGCCCGCCGCGTCCGCCGTCGTTGACCAGCTCGGGCAACGCATTCGACAACCCGCCCGCGCCGACATCGTGAATGAAACTGATCGGATTCGCCTCACCCAGCGCCCAGCAGCGATCGATGACCTCCTGGCAGCGGCGCTCCAT
>CAINHV010000068.1 GCA_903848965.1 uncultured Opitutia bacterium
CCTCTGACCAAGCGGTGGCAGCCACGAAACCGGCGCTGATGCCAGCGCCTGCTCGGCCAGTGGCACCGAAGGCGCCCATGCCATGCTGCATCATCCAAGCCGGGTGGTAGGTAGGCGGGCCGGCCTTTCGTGCCCATTCCAAGACCGCGCGATGGTCTTCCGCCCCAATGGTCTGACTGCCCCCACCCCAAGACAACACACGCTCATTGGCGGGCTGCATGGTCAAGACACCAAAGGCTTGGTGGGCCGTCCGATCCGCGACCCGTTTCTGGTCAAACTGCGACTGCAGGCGGGCCGCTAGCCCAAGCTGATAAGCCGCGCGTTGATTCTGGGGGAAAAGCTCGACCGCGCGAACAAGTAGGTCGACCGGGTTATTCTCTGGTTTGATTGCCGCCAAAGTACTTCCCGTGAAGGCCTTATTCGGGCTCAGGTTTCCGACTGTTTCGACGTTGGTGACATTACCCTTCTTGGTAATGACCACGCGCGCGCCGTCCAGGGTCGTGACGGTCTTCTCGGCGGGGGGAGTTCCCTTGCTCGGGGTCATACGATTCAAGGCATCGAGACTCTTCGCGGCCTCGGTATGCCCTTGTTGAGCGGCCTTGCGGTACCACTTCACCGCCTCGGCCTCATCTTTCGCCAAGCCATCGCCGTTGGCATAGCTGTTCCCAAGATTATACTGGGATGGCGAGTCGCCTTGGTCGGCGGCCTTGCGATACCACTTAGCCGCCTCGACGGCATCCTTCGCGACGCCACGGCCAAGAAGGTAGGAGTTCCCTAGGTTATATTGGGCTAGTGCATCTCCCTGGTCAGCGGCCTTGCGAAACCACTTCGCCGCCTCGACCTGATTCATCGCCACGCCTTTGCCGTTGGCGTAGTAAGCCGCGAGACCGTTTTGGGCGCTGACAAAACCTTGGTCCGCAGCCTTGCGCATCCATTTCGCCGCCTCGACCGGATCCTTCGTGACGCCGTTACCGTTGTCGTAGCAGTTAGCTAAGCTGAACTGGGCCATGGGATATCCTTGGTCAGCGGCTTTACGCACCCACTTCACTGCCTCGGCTTGATCCCTCGCCACCCCCCAGCCCCGGGCATAGCAAGCGGCCACGTCGAAATGGGCCTTCAGGTCGCCTTTCAGTGCCCTCTCCTTGTGACCCTCAAACGCCTTCACCTCTTCGGGCGTCATCCCGGCAATGGCCGACGTCGGCATTTGCGAGAGTAAACCAATGATAGCGGCGATTATCCAAAGGCCCGGGGTGCGCGGTTTCATAATAATAACTATAACACGGTTACGGCGCTAGCGAGTATCGATAAAACTGATGCAGGGCATCACTTAGCGCGTCGCCCTCCTCTAAGGGTTAAGCCTGTGGGGTTTAGTGGGCCTGTTCGGAGACGGCTTACTTTCCGGCCTTCTTCGCAGCCATCTTAGCTCTGATCTCTTTCTGCAATTCCTTAAAACGAACTTGTCCTCTTTGTCTGGCTTCGGGGGATAAAACTTTTTCAACTTTTCTAAGTTCCTGACTTACATCGGCGAGTTTCAAATAGGCATACGCTTCGACCTCATCCAGTGCTACGCCTCTTCCTTCGGCGTAGCACATACCCAGATGGTAATAGGCCTCGCCACTCCCTTGGTCAGCAGCCTTGCGATACCACTTCACCGCTTCGGCCAAATCCTTGGCCTTGTCATCGCCATGTTCGTAGCAAAACCCTAGGTAAAATTGGGCTTGGGCATGCCCTTGGTCAGCAGCCTTGCGATACCACTTCGCCGCCTCGACCAGATTCCTCTTCTCTCGTTCTCTTGTGTCGTAGAACCTCCCGAGATTGAATTGGGCTAGGACATGCCCTTGGTCAGCGGCCTTGCACAACCACTTCACTACCTCGTCATCTCTAGACACCGACATCCCTAAATTATATTGGTCCTCGGCATCACCCTTCTCCGCCTTTGCCTTTAAGCCTTCCAGGACCTCCTTCGATTTAACTTTTAACTTAAAATAGGCCTCGGCATTCCCTTGGTCAGCAGCCTTGAAATACAACTTCACCGCCTCGACCTCGTCCCTCCCCACGCCTCTACCTTCGGCGTAGCACCTCCCCAGGTAGAATTGGGCATAGGCATGCCCTTGGTCAGAGGCTTTCCGATACCACTTTACCGCCTGGATGTCATCCTGCGCAACGCCCGATCCGTAGTAGTAGCCGCTCCCCAGACTGGTTTGGGCTTGGACATGCCCTTGGTCAGCAGCCTTGCGATACCACTTCACCGCCTCGACCAGATCCTGAGCTACGCCGAGGCGGGCGTAGTAGCACATCCCAAGCTCGTATTGGGCTGAGGCTTCCCCCTGCTCAGCAGCCTTGCGATACCACTTCACAGATTGCACATAGTCCTGCGCAACGCCAGAGCCGTAGTAGTGGCTTTTTCCCAGTTTGTATTGGGCTATCGGGTCGCCCTTCTCGGCCTTCGCTTTGTAGCCCTCAAACGCCTTCACCTCATCGGTCTCCTCGTCCTCTTCGGGGAACTTCTCGGCCTTCTTCGCAGAGATCTTTGCCTCAATCTCTTTCTGTAATTCTTTCGCACGTTGCTGACCTCGGAGTCTGGCTTCGGGGGATAACTTCTTTTCCAGAATCGCGAGGTATTTGCGGGCTTCCTCGTAAGTTATCCCTGCGAGATTAACATAAGCGTACGCTTCAATTTCATCCTTGGCTACGCCATCGCCATCTTCGTAGCAACGACCCAGCCAGTATTGAGAATCGGCATGTCCCTGCTCAGCAGACTTGCGAAACCACTTGACGGCTTGCGCATAGTCCGGCGCCGTGCCGTCGCCGTTGTAGTAACTATTCCCCAGATTGTATTGGGCTTTCATGTCGCCCTTCTCGGCCTTCGCTTTGTAGCCCTCAAAAGCCTTCACCTCATCGACCGCTTCAGGGGACTTCTCGGTCTTCTTCGCAGCGATCTTCGCCTCGATCTCTTTCTGTAATTCCTTAGCACGTTGCTGACCGCGGAGTCTGGCTTCGGGGGATAACTTCTTTTCCAGGATCGCGAGGTGTTTGCGGGCTTTCTCGTAAGTTATCCCTGCAAGATTAACATAAGCGTAGGCTTCAATTTCATCTTTGGCCACGCCACCGCCATCTTCGTAGCAACGCCCCAGCCAGTATTGAGAATCGGCATGTCCCTGCTCAGCAGACTTGCGAAACCACTTGACGGCTTGCGCATAGTCAGGCGTAAAAAAACCAAAGAGGTGGTAGTTCCCCAGCCAGTTTTGGGCCTCGCCATCCCCTTTGTGAGCGGCTTTGTGCAGCCACTTCACTGCCTCGTCCCGATCCTTCGCCACGCCTATACCTTCCTGATAGCACCTAGCCACATCGCCATGGGCTTTGAGATCGCCCTTCTCGGCCTTCGCCTTGTAGCCCGCAAACGACTTCACCTCCTCCGGAGTCATCCCAGCCTGCGCCGGCGACAGGGCCAGCATACCAAGTAAAACGGCCATTAACCAGGGGCGGTCGGTAAGGGGCATACGCTTGATGACTTATTTGGCGCTACCTTTATCTGGATTCGGGCCGTAATCGTTAGCTCCTACATCCCCCTCTTGGAAGAGCATTAACAGCGGGTAAAGGGGGATTAGCTGATAGAAGCCGGAGTGGCCGAGGTCATGACAACGCTTCGCCCCATAGCCTAGGAACCTCCAAGTGAACGCGAGTTGGAAACCAGCGAAAACAATAAACAGCAAAAACGAACCAGCCTGACCCCCAGCCAAAACTGCGAAAACAATAGCAAAGATCCCCACTCCATAAATAAGAGAACTCGAAAGGGTGAAAATCGCCAGTTCGGCCCAGTATCTTCCACGGCCGATGCGGTCGTCCAATGTGGAATTGCTATCTGTAGTAGTCATGGTGGATGACTTTAACACGGATTCCATCCAAGGCGTGCATCGATAAAACTGATACTAGCTATCAGCGACTGATGCGTGTGGCCGCCTTCACGGTCGCATGCA
>CAINHV010000069.1 GCA_903848965.1 uncultured Opitutia bacterium
CGGATTCCGCTGGTTCAACTTCACCAACTCCGAGGTCTTTCTGGCCGGATCCTTGATTCGATAAAGCCGTTCACCGCCGGGGACATCGAGAAACCCGCCATACTCGAGCGGGGCGCCGGCCGTCGCCCCCGCCGTCGCCGCTGCTTGGGGCACCAGAAACGGTGAACTTGCCGCCAACTGCGCCCGCCCGGACAAAGCGCCCGATGCCAGGACGGCACCAGCCACTCGGACGGCCAAGAAAAGGGACGAAGTCATGACGGGGAGTATCACTAATAAGAGGCACCTCAGACCCGTCAAGTGACGCGACCTCCCCGCCCCCGGCCAACCACCCGACCACCAAGCCAACGTGTAACGTATTACGTTACTCGACGGGAGATGACACTCGCCCGGATTCCGCGGTTCGACGTAGCCCTGCCCGTGAGGGCAGGGCTCACTCCACGGCTGACCCGTAATTGTTCCGCCACTCACGACGCCGCCCAGCCCGAATTCGGATTTCAGGCATCCACGGCGCCGAGACCCGAGTCGGGAATCCCCGCCGGCCTGCCCGGAAAGCGTCTGCGTCCATGGCCGGAAGACGGGGTGGCGCGTAACGCAATACGTTACACGTCACCCCCGCGCGCCACCGGGCGAGCGCGCGAGTTTGCCGGTGGCACGGGTCTCCTGACCCAGGATTACAAAGTGGGAAATCCGATCCGGCATTGGCACGGGTATTTGCATGGGTCTTCGCGGGGTGGGAGACCCGTGCCAAGCCAGGCAATCCGCCCCCTCGACGCCGCGCGGCGCCTGAGCTTGACACAGAAACCTAAAAAACCTTTGTAGTTTCCTTCGTTTTATGCCCGCGGCAATCTCAGCTTCGCGCCGTTCGCCCGTCTCTGCGGAGACGGCGGCGATCCGCGCCCGCATCCTCCAGCAGGCGCAGGCGGACTTTTTCACCCAAGGCTACAGTCGGTTCACGATGGACCAACTCGCGACGGAGCTCGGGATGAGCAAGAAGACGCTCTACGTCCATTTCGCCGGGAAGGACGAAATTATCGGCGCGGTCATCGAGGGGTTAGGCGAAGGCGTCCGGGCCGACGCCGAGAAGATCCTGCGCGCGCCCGAACTCAACTTCGTCCAGAAGCTCCGCGGGTTCATCGGCTGCATGATGGAACGGCTGGCCCGGCTCGACCCGCGCACGTTGCGCGACCTCCAGCGGTTCGCCCCCGCTCTCTTTGCCCGACTCGACGAGGTCCGCCGCCAGAACGTCCCCTTCATCTTCGGCCGGCTCGTCGCCGAGGGCCAGGCCGAGGGCCTCGTCCGCACCGATGTCCCCGCTGGCTTCGCGATCGAATATTTTCTCCATGCGATCCAGGGCCTTCTCCAGGGCCCGGTGCTCGAGCGCCTGCAACTCGCGCCCCGCGAAGCCGTGGCCCAGGGCATCGACCTTTTTTTCCGCGGACTGCTCACGCCCGCGGGACACAAGCAGTATGAAAAACTCCTTCCTCGCTAGGCTCGCCCTCCTGCTCCTCGGCGCCCTGACCCTCGCGGGCTGCAAACCCCGTGTCGCCACCGGCTGGCAGGGTTATCTCGAGGGCGAGTTCGTCCATGTCGCCTCCCCGCTCGCCGGCCGGCTGGAACGGCTGGCCGTCCAGAAGGGCACGCGCATCGAGTCCGGCGCTCCCCTCTTCGCCCTCGAGTCGGCCAGCGAACTCGCCGCCCAGCGCGAGGCCGCCGACCGGCTCGGCTCCGCCCGTGCCCGCCTCGCCGATCTGCGCAAGGGATCCCGCCCAACCGAGCTCGCCGCTCTCGAGGCCCGGCTCGAGCAGGCCCGGGTGGCCGCCGAACTCTCCCAGCGCGACCTCGCCCGCCTCGAGGACCTCTTCAAGACCGGCGCCACCACCGCCAGCGATCTGGATCGCGTGCGGCTCAATCACGAGCGCAACCGCTCGGTGATCGACGAACTGACCGCCCAGCTCGCCACCGCCCAACTCGGGGGACGGGCCGATGCGATCGCCGCCGCCGAGGCGGAGGCCGCCGCCGCCGCCGCCGCCAAGGAGCGTACCGACTGGGCCGTCGCTCAGAAGGCGCAGGCCGCGCCGCGGACCGCGCTCGTGTACGATACGCTGTTTCGCGAGGGCGAGTATGTCACCGCCGGCACGCCCGTCGTCTCCCTGCTCCCGCCCGAGCATCTCAAGGTTCGCTTTTTTGTGCCCGAGGCAGACTTCGCCGGAATCAAGGCCGGCGATCGGATTCGCGTCACTATCACCGGCCAGCCGCCGCTCGAGGCCCGGGTGAATTATCTGTCGCCGCGGCCCGAATACACGCCGCCGATTCTCTACAACCGCGACAATCGCGCGAAGCTCGTCTTCCTCGTCGAGGCGGTGTTCGACGGCCAGCAGGCGCGCGACCTGCACCCCGGCCAGCCGGTCGACGTGGAACGCATCAGCCCATGAAAAGGTCGGCGAAGGTCGCACGGGTCCGGGATGGAAGTGGCACGGGTCTCCCGACCCGTGGAA
>CAINHV010000070.1 GCA_903848965.1 uncultured Opitutia bacterium
GTACGGGCGTGGGAACGGGGAGGAAAGGGGCTGGGGGCAATAGCTGTCAACGGCGCAACGGAGGAAATGGCCCCTGGCCCTGACTCCGGTCCTGGGCCGGCGCGAGCTGGCGGCATATCGCGCTTCCGTTTTCAGAAAAACTTCCCACCATGCTGCTTCCCTATCTTCTGTGAGCGAACCCTCCGTACCTCCTGACCCTTATACGCCGCCCGAGGCCCTGGCCCCGGTCCCGAAGGAGAAGGCCATGGGTTTTTGGGATCATTTGGAGGAGCTCCGGGGCACGATCATCAAGAGCGTGATCGCCTTCGTGTTTTTCGCGGTCCTGATCGGTTACTTCATCAAGGAGTTCAACCAGGTCCTGCTCTGGCCGCTGCTCAACGTGACCGCGGAGTTTCCGCACCTGACGGTGGAACTGGGGACCACGACGCCGCTCGAGGTGTTCAACATGATTATCCAGATGTGCTTCCTCGGGGGGCTCACGCTGGCCGGGCCGTTTATCCTCTTCTTCATTGGCCAGTTTGTGGCCCCGGCCCTGACGGAAAAGGAGTCCAAGATCATCCTGCCGCTCTGCCTGTCGGCGATGTTTCTCTTCCTGCTCGGGGCGGCCTTCAGTTTTTTCGCCCTGGTCCCAAGCACGATTCGGATGGCGATTGAACTGAACGACACCTTCCACCTGGCCTTCCGGTGGACCGTGGGAGCCTATTACAGCCTGCTGATGTGGCTCGTGCTGGGAGTCGGCGTGGCCTTCGAGTTTCCCCTCGTCATTGTCCTGCTCGTCTGGATGGGCGTCCTTTCGACGGCCTTTCTGCGCAAGTACCGGCGGCATGCGATTGTCGTCATTTTCGTGGTCGCGGCCATCGTCACCCCGACGCCCGATCCCCTGACGCAATCACTCTTCGCGCTGCCCCTCTACGTCCTCTACGAAATCGCCATCATCGTCTCGACCCGGATCGAGAAGCGACGCGCCGTGGTGTAGATCCGGGCGTGGCACGGGTCTACCGACCCGTGAAGATCGTAAGGCGAGGCGTCTCCGCCTTCATGGGTCTGGAGACCCATGCTACCCAGCAACCCAACCGTTGCCGCGCATGCGGCAACGGCTTCACATCCCCTTCTTCACGAAGGCGACGTCGCGGTCCGAGTCCTTGATCTTGATCGTCTTCTGGCCCATCGAATCCTTGCCGATGTACTCGATGCTGGCGCCGACGAGGAGCGGAAGATTTTTCCGGATGTCCCGGCTCTCGCCCTCGCTGGTCACATCCACCGTCCACACCTCGGTTGGCGGACGGCCTTCCGCCACGACCTCGGTCGAGAGCGCGGACATCTTGAGGTACTTCTCGTAGACCACCGTGGTGATGATGTAGTCGCGGTAACCGGCGAGGTGCGTTATCGGCGGATCCTGGATTACGACGGTGGTAAAAATCGGAGTGCCGTTGGGCGCGGTGCCGGTCTGGATGCGTTCGACGCGGCGCTCGCCGGGAATCTCAATATAGACAGGCTCGGAAACCGTTTCGCGGCGGAGTTCCGGCGGACCCACGCCGTAGTCGAGGTTGACGACGATGTCGGGCTTGGTGTTTTCCGGCGCCTCATACAGCCCCTTGCCGGAAAGCGCGGTCTTCACATAGCTGGCGGCCTCCTTGTAGCGCAGGGAATCGTCGGCGATGAGGGGATTCTTGTTCTGAATCTTATAGGAGATCGACTTCTCGGCATCCGGCTTGGCGAGGGAGTCGACTGTCACGCTGGTCGCGCAC
>CAINHV010000071.1 GCA_903848965.1 uncultured Opitutia bacterium
GAATTTCAATCCGGTGGCGCCGAACAAATCCGCCATCACCCGTTCTTCCGTCATGATCGGCGTGCTCATCTTTTTTGGTGTCGCGGTGGGTCTGAGCTTCGTGGATGACCGGATCAAGAGCGCATGGGACGTGGAGTCCTTCGTCGGCGCCCATCTCCTCGGCATCATTCCCGATCTGTCGGCCATGAAGGACGACGAGAAATACAGTCTCCTGATCGACAACAAGCAGGCCCCTGGCGTGGAGGCCTTTCTCAGCGTCTACAGCTCGATCAAGATTCACTCCAAGCTCGATTTTCCCAAGTCGCTCCTCGTGACCAGCACGATTCCGGGTGAAGGCAAGACGCTCATTTCCTGCAACGTGGGCGGAAGCTTCGCTCGCCACGGCAAGAAGACGCTGCTTGTCGATTGCGACATGCGCCGGCCGATGCTGCATCGTCATTTCAAGCAGCAAAATAATGTCGGCCTGCTCTCCTGGTTCGAAAGCGGCGCCCCGATGGAAGGTGACCTTGCCACCAACCCGGCGCTGGGAATCATTAAGGTGGGTGAGAATCTCTCGCTGCTTTGTTCCGGCGGTCGTTCCAAGAGCCCGACCGAACTACTCGAAACTCCGGTCTTCGGCCGACTGCTGGAGGGTCTGAAGCGCGAATACGATCTCGTCATCGTCGATTCGCCGCCCCTCGGCGCCGTGACCGACTCACTGCTGATCGCGGAGCGGATTGATGAGGTCGTCTACGTCTGCCGCTTCAATCGCGCTTACCGGAAGCACATCCGGCTCTACATGCGTGCCCTTCGGAACGGCAAGAACGAGGTCCTCGGCATCGTCCTGAACGGCCTCTCGCCGCGGCGCATCGAGTACTACTCCAATTACCGGTATTATCGGAGCTACAAGAAATATTACGGCGCCCAGACCTAGGAAGGCCCCCGCCGCCGTCGATTTACGGCTTCAATTCGCCGCGGCCTCCCACAGTCTGCCTTTGTGGCCGCCTTGTCCGCCTTTCTTCCCGCCAGCTTCAATTCCCAGCGTCCGTTGGTCCTGATCGCGGGCCAGGGGGTGTATCCCATGCTGGTGGCCGCCCAGGCCCGCGCCGCCGGCGTCCCGGTGAGGCTGGTTGCATTTGAGGAAGAGACTACGCCCGAGTTGGTGGCCTCGTTTGCAGCCCAGGACCGCCGGATGCTCCGCGTGGGCCAGGTGGGGCACATGCTCGACGCCTTGCGCGACTTTGGAGCCGGCGCGGCCCTGATGGCCGGCCAGATTACGCCGCGCCGACTCTTCAAGGGACTGCATCCGGATTTGAAGGCCACGCGCATCCTGCTTTCGCTCAAGCGACGAAATGCCGAGACGATCTTTGGTGCGATTGCGGCGGAAATCGAAGCACTCGGCGTGACCCTGCTCGATGCTCGATGCTTCCTCGATAATCATCTCGCCACTGCCGGCAGCATGACCGGCAAACGCTTTCCCATTCCCGCGGAGTATCTGGAACACGGGATCCAGATCGCGCGCGAATGCGCCCGCCTCGACATCGGGCAAGGATGCGTCGTCCGGCAGGGCACCGTCCTGGCCGTCGAGGCGTTTGAAGGCACGGACGAGATGCTGCGCCGCGCCGGCGCGTTCAAGACGGAGGATGCCCTCTTCGTGAAGACCGTGAAGGTGCGTCAGGACTGGCGCTTCGATGTGCCGTGTTTTGGCCAGCGCACCCTGGAAACCATGCGCGAGGCCGGACTCTCCGCCGCCGGACTGGAAGCCGGAAAAGTCATCATGCTCGACAAGCCTGCGGTCCTCGAGCAGGCCCGCGAATGGAAGATTCAGCTCTTCGGTTTCGCGTGATCCGGGCCGCCGGCGCGGCAAGGAAGTCGTCCCCTCCCCACTTGCACGGCCGGGAGGATGACTCCACTGTTGGCCCGAAATGCCAAACGACGTCGTCGTCGCCACGATTAAAGGGGTCATGCCCACTGCCAACGGCTGTGCCGTTTTCCTTGGCAACGAGGAGAAGACGTTCGTCATTTACGTCGATCACTCGGTCGGAAACGCCATCCAGTTGACGCTCAGTGGCGTGAAGAAGGACCGCCCCCTGACCCACGATCTCATCGGGAGCATCCTGCTCGGCCTGGGCGCCCAGATCGACCACGTCGTGATCAACGACGCCCGCGAGGGCACCTTCTTCGCCCGCATCCTCCTGCGGATGGAAAATGAGATCGGGAAGAAGATCGTCGAGCTCGATGCCCGACCGAGCGATTCCATCGTCCTGGCCCTGCAGCAGAAGCGTCCGATCTATGTCGCCCGCGCGGTCTTCGATGCCGTCGACGACATGACCGAGATCCTCGACAAGGTCCTGAAACAGCAGGCCGAGGACGCCGGCGAAGAGGACGAGCCGACCTGATCGTTGCCGGCCGCCGCCGCTCTCGGCGCGGCACTTCCCGATCTCGTTTCTCCGGCATGTCTCCTTCTCGTGCACCGCTCCCCCCGGGCCAGCAGCCTGGCGGTCCGCTCACGGCGCTCGCGCCGATGCAGGACGTGACCGATCTGGCGTTCATGGGCGTAATCTCGCACTATGGCGCGCCGGACTATTTCTTCACGGAGTTCTTCCGCGTCCATTCGCAGTCGCGACCAGAGCGTCACATCCTTCGCTCGATCGACGAGAATTCCACGGGCCGGCCCGTCTTCGCCCAGCTCATCGGGGAAGACCTTCACCATCTCTCCCGCACCGTGGACGAGTTGCGGAAACACCCGATTGCCGGAATCGATCTGAATCTCGGTTGTCCCGCGCCCAAGGTGTACAAGAAGAATGTCGGCGGTGGACTCCTTCGCGAGCCCGCCAAGATCGCCGAGATTCTCGCCACGCTTCGCGCCGCGGTGCCGGGCTTGTTCACGGTGAAGATGCGCGTGGGCTTCGACGATGCCACGCACTTCGACCGCCTCCTCGATCTCATGAACGAGCACTCGGTGGATCTGCTGAGCGTGCACGGGCGGACCGTGAAGGAGATGTACCGCAGCGAGGTGCACTATGACTTGATCGCGCGCGCGGCGGCGCGGGTCTGCTGCCCGGTGCTGGCCAATGGCAACATCCTCTCCGCCCCGCGGGCGGCGGCGGTGCTCGGCACCACGAAAGCCGCCGGGGTCATGATCGGCCGTCACGCCATCCGCAATCCGTGGATCTTCCGCCAGTGTCGGGAGCAGTTCAGCGGGCAGCCGGTCACCGTGATTACGCTGGCGGACGTTCACGAGTACATCGAACGGCTCTATCGGGCCACGCAGACCCCGGAATTCGCCGGGCGTTACCACGTGAACAAGATGAAGAAGTACCTGAACTTCGTCGGTCAGGGCGTCGATCCCACGGGATCCTTCCTCCATGACATGCGCCGGACGGAAACCGAGTCCGAGCTGTTCGCGGTCTGCGACCGGCACCTGCTCACCGAGCCCACCCGGGCGTTCGCGGTGGAACCGTACCCGGGTGTGATCGCGCGGCCCAATTGCGAAACCCCCGTCGCCGAGGCGGACGGGTGTTCACTGGAAACCATCCTCGGATAGCCGACGCCCGTCTACTCGATCCCGAGGATCTTCCGGCCCGCCGGGGAAATCATCTGGGGCGTCCACTGCGGATCCCAGACGATGTGAACTGTCGCCTGTTCCACGCTCGGGAGCGCGGCAATTTTCTGGCGCGCATCCTCGGCGATCACGGGACCCATTCCACAGCCAGGTGCGGTCAACGTCATCTTCACCTCGATGGCAGCCGCACCGGTCGCACCGCGTTCGATGGCCAGGTCATAGACGAGGCCGAGGTCCACGATGTTGACGGGAATCTCCGGGTCGAAGCAGGTCTTCAGGGCGTCCCAAACGGCCTGCTCACTGAACTCGGCCGGCGCGTCGGCGGACGCCCCACTCACGGGCGCCGGAGCATAGCCGGAGATCGCGTCCGTATTCTCGCGGGCAATTCGCAGCAGGCCGAGGTCGGTTCGCACCGTCACGTTGCCGCCCAGCGTTTGGGTGATGTAGACGACCGTGCCCGCTGCGAGCGTCACCGGCGTGCCCGTGGGAATGATGGTGGCCGGGATGTCCCGGGAAAGGGTGTGCGATTGAGTCACGGAGGGATTAGCGAATTGAGAGGTTGACCGGCAAACGGGCGTAAACACCAAGCGGATCGCGGAACGAGCGGAGCACTTTCACTTCGCCCTCGAACCGTTCGACGATCTTGGCCCCCAGGCCGGTGGACTGGGTCCGGGCCGAGCGCGGCGTGTGCTTCTCGATAAATTCCTGGACGGCCTGGAGCAAATCCTTCTGGCGGGGAAATTCCACGAGTCGGTAATTGTTGCCCAGGCCGGCCCGGTGCGCCGCGAACACAATGGCGTCGTCGAGCCCTCCCAGTTCGTCCACCAGCCCCCGCTTCTGCGCCTCGGCGCCGGACCAGACCCGACCCTGCGCGATTTCCTCCACCGTCTCGCGCGGGAGCTGGCGGCCCTCAGCCACCTTGCCGACAAATTCCTGATAGATCCAGTCGACCATGCGCTGAAAGACAGCGAGTTCCTCCTCGGTCTTCGGTCGGGAGATGGTCAGCGCATCCGCAAATTTTCCGGTCTTCACGCTGTCGAACGTCACGCCAAAATTGTTCGCGAGCTTCGCCACGTCGAATTGGATGCCAAAGACACCGATCGAACCGGTGATGGTCGAGGGCTCCGCAAAGATGCGATCGCCATAGGCGGAGATCCAATAGCCCCCGGAGGCGGCGTAGGTACCCATCGAGACGATCACGGGCTTCACTTTTTTGAGCAGGCGCATCTCGCGCTGGATCACCTCGGACGCCGAAGCGCTCCCGCCAGGGCTGTTTACCCGCAGCACGACCGCCTTGATGTCATCATCCTGCCGCAGCTTGCGCAGCTCGCGGGAAAACGTGGAACCGCCGACCTCCCCCGTGTCCCCTTCGCCATCGACAATTTCACCCTCCGCATAGACGACGGCGATCCGGCCCCGCCCCCCGCCCGTCGAACGCTCGGTGGACTTGTCCTTCGCCGGCTCCGGCCGATCGCTGACCAGTTTCGCATATTCCGCGATGGGCACCTGCTTGAACGGCTCGGTGGTTCCCGCCCGTCGCGTTTTCGACTTCAGGGCATCGTAGATCTCGTCGCGGTAGGCCACGCGATCGACCAGCTTGCTGCTCACCGCCACGTCGGCCCGAAGGAGGCCCTCCGCATCCACGCTCGTTTGGATTTCCTCCGGCGTGAGTCCGCGGCTCGGCGCAATGTCGGCCAGGATTCCCGACCACAGATCGTTGAGCAGGAGCTGAACTTCCTCCCGATTTTCCGGACTCATGTCGCGGCGCGTGAAGGGTTCGACTGCCGACTTGTATTTGCCCACGCGGGTGACCTGCACGTTCACGCCGTATTTCTCGAAGGCTCCGGCAAAGAAGACCGGTTCACTCGCGAGACCGGGCATCAGGATGATGCCGTACGGATCGATGGCCAGGTCGGTGGCCGTGGAGGCCAGATAGTAGCTCTTCGTCGTCGCGTAGGTGAGATAGGCTTGGATGGGCTTTCCCGACACCCGAAAGTCGAGCAGCGCCCGGCGGACTTCGCGAAGGGCGGCATAGCCGGAGCCGAACGCCGCCGGGGTGAGGTCGCCGGTGATGTACACCCCGGCAATGCGCTCGTCGGCCCCGGCGGCACGCAGCGCATGCGTGAGGCTGCGCAACTGCAGCGTTTCGCCATCGCCGCCGAGGTGACTGAGTTCCACGGCCGGCGGAGCGTCCGAAATATTGGCCGACAGGTCGAACACGAGGTAGGAGCCGCGCTCGAACGCCGGTGCGGATGGGTCGCCCCCCAGGGCGGCGAGCACGGCGAACACGGCGAAGACGGCCAGCACGCAGCCGCCGGTAAAAATCGCCAGGGCGGCCAGCGCACCGAGCATCGAGGTCAGAAAATTCTTCATACGGCTGCGCGGAACGTAGTGCGTTTTGTTGCGTCCACCAGTCGAAAGGCTTCGCGGCCGGCGCTGTCGCAACCCACCTGGGGCGCACGTGGAGCGAATCCTGCTGGTGACTGGTCCGGGTGCCGCCACGGCTCCAATCCGCCACGATCCAGTTGCACCCGACGTTCCACCGTTATATTCTCGGCCGACCATGAGCGAAAAGACCGAGCTACTCACCACGAACCGGAAGGCTCTCACCATCAATCTGGACGAGCTCATATACGGCACGTTTGCCGAGATTGGAGCCGGTCAGGAAGTGGCCCGCATTTTCTTCCAGGCCGGCGGCGCGTCGCGAACCGTGGCGAAAACCATTTCCGCCTATGACATGGCCTTCAGCGATGCGATCTACGGCAAGGCCGCGCGCTACGTGTCCGAGGAGCGCCTCGCGCTCATGCTCAATCATGAGTACCAGCTCCTGCTGGAAAGGCTCGCGGCGGCGCGCGGCGATCGCAGCACCTTTTTTGTTTTTGCGAACACGGTCGCGACCAAGGGCTACAAGGGCAACGAGGCCCACGGCTGGCTCGGCGTGCGGTTTCAGAGCGAGCCCGGCGGCGCCCCGAGCGAAGTCGTCCTCCACGTCCGCATGTGGGACAAGGAAAACGTCCTCCAGCAGGACGCCCTCGGCATCGCCGGCACGAACCTGATCTACGCCGCGTTCTACTACCGGGACGATCCGCAACGCTTCATCAAGTCGCTCGTCGACAACCTCGGCGTGCAGCGGCTCGAGGTCGACATTTTGAAGTTCTCAGGCCCCGCGTTCGCCGCCGTCGACAACCGGTTGATGTCGCTCTACCTCGTGCAGTTCGGGCTGACCAATGCCGTGATGTTCGGCCCCGAGGGCGACGTGCTTCAGCCGGCCGAGGTCTTTTATCGCAAGGCCGTCCTGGTCGAACGCGGCAGCTTCCAGCCGGTCAACTTGGTGAATGTGGACATGTTGAATTGCGCCACGGCGCAGTTCGTCCAGGAACCCGCGGTCAAGGGCAAGGAGGTCGTGGTCATCATGGAAATCACCATGAACAATCTCCTCTCCACCGGGGCGCTCGATCCCAAGGATTTTCTGTCGCGGGTCGACTTGCTCGGAGCCCTCGGTTTCACGGCGATGATTTCGAACTACTCGGAATACTATCGCCTCACCTCTTACTTCCGCCGCTACACCAAGGAAATGATCGGGGTAACGATGGGCATCAGCAACCTGCTCGAGGTCTTCAACGAGAAATACTACGACCACCTCGAGGGCGGGATCCTGGAGTCCTTCGGCCGCATGTTCCGCCAAGCCGTGAAACTCTACATCTATCCGATGCGGCAGGATACCTACGATCGTTACCGCCAGACCGAGGGCGACCCTTCTTCCGGCGCCACCTCGGTCAGTCATGCTTTTTCCTCGGGGGTTCTGATTACGGCCAAGAACGTTCAGGTGGCGGATCACCTGCGCAACTTGTACGCCCATCTCCTCGAGAACCAATACCTCGACTGCATCGTCGGCTTCGATCGCGAAGTGCTGGGCATCTACTCGCGTGACGTTCTGCGCCGGATCCGCGAGCAGGATCCGACCTGGGAGCAGCTCGTGCCCGCCAAAGTCGCCGCCGCCATCAAGGCCCGGCAGCTGTTCGGCCACGCGGCGGCGGCTTCAGCCGCCGCCACCTCCTAGGCGCGGGGGCGATCTCCGCTTCCGCTGGCAATCCAGCCCCAGTAGTCGGTGTCCATCGGGACATGGCTTCGCGCCCCACGTCCCCCGATCAAGGCGCCGTCGTCGCCGACCGCCGCTCCGGCCAACGATCGCATTTGCGGTCACGTCTTGCGCTGGACCTGGACGGAAGGATCCACCGCTAGCTCCACCCACGAGCACGTCTTCAATCGCGACGGCAGCGTGATTTGGACCTGCCTGACTGGTCCCGGCAAGGACTGGCATCCCTGCCAAGGCACCTTCGAAGCCGTTCGATAGAACGGTTTGAGAGACGTGCCGTTGCCATCCGGGCGTGGAACGAGCCCCGCCCCTACCCTCGCTTGTTCGCAGGGGCGTACCTCGTGCGCGCCACGACGTCTGGTCGGCGACACTTCAACTTGAACACTTTCTTCTTCGTAATTCCGCGTGGGTTCGCGTTGGGTGCGGTGGCCCGCTCTCCGCATGCGCTTCCACAAATACCACGCTCTGGGCAACGACTACATCGTCCTGGATCCGTCCGATTTTCCGGCCTGGCCGCCCGGCCCCACGCCGGGGCAGATTCGGGCGATCTGCCATCGCAACTTCGGCGTTGGATCGGACGGCATCCTCTGGGGTCCGCTCCCGTCCGCCCAAAGCCAGTTCGGCCTCCGCATCTTCAATCCGGACGGTTCCGAGGCCGAGAAGTCAGGAAACGGATTGAGGATCTTCTCCCGCTATCTCTGGGATCGCGGACTCGTCACGACCCAGCCTTTTTCGGTCGAGACGCCTGGCGGAGCGGTCCAGGTCCTGATTCATCCCGGCGGCAAGAACATCACCGTCGACATGGGTCGGGTCAGTTTTCAGAGCGAGCGAATCCCCGTCGCCGGTCCGGGACGTGAAGTCATCAATGAGCGGATCCAGATTCTCGATCGGGAATTCACCTTCTGCGCTGCCACGATTGGCAATCCTCATTGCGTCATTGTCCTGCCCGCGGTCGATGAGGCCCTCGCCGGCCACTACGGTCCACACCTCGAAACGCATCCGCTCTTCCCCCGGAAAATCAACGTCCAGTTCCTGCGGGTCATCGACCGGTCCAACATCCAGATCGAGATCTGGGAGCGAGGAGCTGGCTACACTTTGGCCTCAGGCAGCAGCTCGAGCGCCTCGGCCGCGGTTGCTCACCGGCTGGGGTTGATCGATTGCGATGTCACCGTGCACATGCCGGGCGGGCAGATCGGCATCGCGATTGGCCCGGACTATGCGGTGCGCATGACCGGGACCGTGAACAAGGTGGCGGACGGCGTCATGGATCCGGAATTGTTTCTTCCGGCCGGCTGACCGCCGTCGCGCGCGAGGGACCTTACTCCTTCCCGAATTTCATCGAACAGCCGTAAGCCTGGGTGATGGGTTTCGCGATCGGCTGACCGGCCTTGAGCGACTCGAGAGCCGCCTTCACATAATTGGTGGCCTTCGGGATGTCGCGTTCGCTCCCCGACGGGATGCTGTCGATCGCGCCCTTGTAGGCGAGGATGCCATCCTTGTTCACCACGAACAGGTGTGGGGTCGCGGTAGCACCATAGAGCCGGCCGATCTTGCTGGTGCGATCGCGGAAATAACCCGTGGTCACCGCGCCCATCTTCTTCTGCCACGCGGCGGCGGCCTCGTCGCTGAGATCGCCCTGCGCGCCTTCGTAACCGGCAGAATTGATCGACAGCCAGACCGCGCCATCGGCGGCGGCGGACTTCTGCGTCGACATGCCACCGGGCGCAAGGAACGGGCGCCCCATTACCTGCCGGGCGAACACAAGTTCAAGAAGCGCCCTGTCTTCAGCGTTCTTTGCAAGTTCCGTCACCAGCGGCACGTCCGGCAGATCAGCGTGCCTCGATGTTGAGAATTGCACGAGGTTGATGATGCGCTTGTC
>CAINHV010000072.1 GCA_903848965.1 uncultured Opitutia bacterium
CCTCCAGACCTTTAAGCTTCAGCCGGGATTTCGGATCGAACTCGTGGCGTCGGAACCGCTGATTCACGAGCCCGTCGCCCTCGACTTTGATCCCGATGGCCGGATCTGGGTCATCGAGATGCGGAGTTACATGCCGGACATCGACGGCAAGGGGGAGAACCAGCGGATCAACCGTGTCGTGGTCCTCGAGGACACCAACAAGGACGGCAAGATGGACAAGAGCACCGTCTACATGGAGGGGCTCGGTCTCCCCCGCACGATCAAGGTCCTGCGCGGCGGCGTCCTAATCGGTGACCCGCCGAACCTGTGGTTCACGCGCGACACGGACGGCGACGGTAAGGCCGACGAAAAGACAGCCATCGCCACCGATTTTTCGCTGCCGGAGCGCAACCCGGAACTCGGCGCCAACGCGCTGATCTGGGGCCTCGACAACTGGCTCGTGGGCTCCGGCTATGGCCGTCGGTGGCGCCTGCAGGACGGCAAGTGGATCAGCTCGCCGGTGACCTTGCGCGGCCAGTGGGGGCAGGGGATGGATGACTGGGGACGTCTCTATACGAATTCGAACGAGGATCATTTTCGCGCCGATCTCATTCCGCCTCATTATCCCGCGCGGAACCCGAATCTCGTCCTGTCGCCCCGCGCCGGCAGCCCGACCAGCGGGGTGAACTACCAGGTCAACAGCGTCCAGACCGTCTGGCCCGCGCGGCCCAATCCCGGCGTCAACCGCGGTTACTGGGAAGGCCGGCTGCGCCCTGACGGTTCGATGCGCAACTTCGACGCGGCCTGCGGGCCCATGATCTATCGCGGCGATAATTTTCCGGCGGAGTTCAACGGCAACTACTTCAATGCCGAGCCCGCGGGCAACCTCGTCCGCCGCTCGATCATCACGGAAGAGGACGGCATTCTCCGGGGCCGCAACGCCTATGACGGAACCGAGTTTCTCCGCTCCACTGATGAGCGGTTCCGCCCCGCCAATGTCTACACCGCGCCCGACGGGACCTTGTACGTCGTCGATCTCTATCGCGGCATTTTGCAGCACCGGCAGTACATGACCTCCTTCCTGCGCCGGCAGATCCTCGAGCGTGGCCTCGATAAGGGACTCGGCTACGGCCGCATCTACCGGGTCGTGCACGAGGGCAAACCGGTCGGCCCCGTGCCGGCGCTGTCCCGGGCCACGCCTGCCGAATTAGTCGCCACGCTGTCGCATCCCAACGGCTGGTGGCGCGACACCGCGCAACGGCTGCTTGTCGAGGCCGGAGACAAATCCGTGGTGCCGAAACTGCGTGACGTCGCTCTCGCGCGGGACGCCGGCGAGATTGTGCGTCTGAAGGCGCTGTGGACAATGGAAGGCCTCGGGGCGATCGAGCCGGGGATCCTGGCGCCGCTGCTCGACGATCCCGCGGTGAAGATCCGGACCACCGCGATTCGGCTGAGCGAACCCTTTCTCGTCGCGCGTCAGGCCGGGCTGACGGAGCAGGTGCTCAAGCACGCGTCGGATCCCGCGCGCGAAGTGCGGGTGCAACTTGCGTTGTCGGTGGCCGAGGCGCCGCCGGCCGTGCGTGAGGCGACGTTGGCGGGCCTACTGCGGCGCGACGCGAGCGCTCCCTTTCTCGCGGCGTCCGCGGTGAGCAGCCTGGCGGGCCGGGAGCTGGCGTTTCTCGAGAGCCTGGTGATTTCGCCGGAGTGGCGGGAAGCGGGCGAAGGTTATGCGCAGGTGTTGCATTTGCTCGCGGCGGCGGTGGCGGAGGGCGCTCAGTCGGCCGAAGTCAAACGGCTGTTCGCGCTGGCGGGCGGCGAGGGCAGTCCGTTGTGGCAGCGCCGCGCGGTGCTGCGTGGAATCGCGATGTCCGGGCTGCGTCACGTCGACGCGATGCCCACTGCGATGGCGGCGGCGGCGAAGTCGACGGATCCGGAAATCGCCGAGGGCGCGGGCGAGATGATGACGCGCCTCACCTGGCCCGGGAAGCACGACGCCGCGCCTCCGCTGACGGCAGCGGAGCAGGTGCTGTTCGAGAAAGGCCGCGTGGCGTATTCGACGATTTGCGTGGCGTGTCACCAGCCCGATGGCCGCGGTCTGCCCGGCGTGGCTGCGCCGCTGGTCAACTCGCCCTGGGTGCTGGGGCCCGACGAGTTTCTCGCGCGCATCGTGCTGAAGGGAAAAGTGGGAAAGACGAATGTCACGATGCCGCCGCTCGAGATGCTGGGCAGCGAGACGCTGGCCGCGGCGTTGACCTTCATCCGCCGGAGCTGGGGGCATGAGGCCCCCGCGGTGAGCCCGGCGACCGTCAGTGCGATGCGAGAATTCATCATCCTGCGCAGCGAGCCGTACACGGAAACGGAGCTCGAGGGGATGAAGGGAAAGCCCGGGCCGCAGCGCTGAGGGTGGGGAAAAGCAGAGGACGGAGTTGAGGGTTGAAAGCTGAGCGAAAGCGCGGGCGCGTCGTCGGGTAGCCACGAGCGCCAGCGAGTGGATACGGCGGCAGATCAATCCCCGCAGCTTCAGCTTGAACCACCGAGCACCGAGAGGCGGGTTTCCCTTTGTGTCTTTGTGGTTCCACCCGGTTTGGTCCGGGCGCATCCCGCTCGACGCCTTTATCCGCGAGCTCCGCGCCATCCGTGGTCAACCTGGCTGGGAGGTTCCTGGCTTTCTGGCTTCAGGCTCAATCCCTGGCTCGACCAATCCGGAGGGAGCCTGAAATCAGGAAGCCAGAGATCGCGGTTTCCTCTGTGCCTCGGTGTCTCGGCGGTTCAAATGCCTTGGATTTTCCCGGAGTTGGGAAACGCCAGTTTCATTTCTGATTCGGGCGGGCGGCGCATCCGCGCGGTGAAAATTCACGAAAATCTTTTATTCGTTGCGGACGAAGGTTTTGCGTCACTGAAAAGCACGTTGGCACGCACAGTGCAAAAGGATGCGCGCAGTTCGCGACCAACCCGGAACGTCTCCGGAAATCGAGGACAGCACCAAAATCCATCCCACGCTCCGGCACTGGAGCCCCAAATAAAATGAACAAGTCCACCACCCTCCTCGCCGTCCTCGCGGCCATCGTCCTCAGCAGCCCGGCCTTCGCTTACAGCCCGAACAGCACCCGCCACCAGGAGTTCGCGGCGAAGCTCGTGCCGTCGAAGATCGTCAACCCGACGGACCTGCCCCGCTCGTTCATGCGCTCCACGGTCAACATCGAGTTCTCGGTCGATGCGTCCGGCCAGCCTCGCGACATCACGGTCCACGCCAACGCGGACCGCGCGGTGAAGGATCAGATTGCCGCGGCCTTCAGCCAGTGGCGCTTTGATCTGACCCAGAACACGTCCAACTTGGAGACGAAGCGCTTCGTGCTTCCGCTGGAGATCGTGCCGCAGGCCTGAACCGGGACTCCTAACGTGTCTCTTCCGCGCAAATCTGCATCAGCCGAGGTGGCGATTCCGTCGATCGCCCCGCCGTTGATGCAGATCAGCGCTGACCCTCTTTTTGGGTATCGGATTTGAAGGACGGGAAGTTCTAAAAGAGGTCAGCCTGTTACATGTTTCAGACTGCGGATCGGTTTGTAACATGTAACAGGCTGACCCCTTTTTTCCACGGTCGGCTCCTGGAGAGCCCGCCCAAGCAATCCAGATCTCACGCGAAGCCGCGAAGGCGCGACGAAAGACTCAGGCTTCGCGACTTCGCGTGAACTCGCCCGGCTTCGGCCTTTCTGTCGTGGCAGCCACTCGCTCACGCTCGCAGCCACGGCATCGAGTCCTGGACTCCTAGCTTCAGGCTCAAGCCTTGGTGTATCCTCCAAAAATCCAAGCCGCCCCAATCCATTTCACAGGAGGCAATCCAAGGCCGCCCCTTCGACCGGAACCTTGGATGGGTCTTGGTTTGGCTTCGGTGCAAATCTGAGGGCAGGCATGGGACCGAATACACCAACTCCGACCTTGCAGACGGGGGCCGGCTGGATTCGTGATGCGTGGAATTTTCCGCCTTATGACGCCGCCCGCCTCCGCCCCACCTCCCACCGACACAAGCCCCGCTGAATGGGAGGCGCGCTGCGATCTCGCGGCGTTGTATCGGATCGTCGAGCACCTCGGATGGACGGATCTGCTGGAAACGCACATGTCGGTGCGCGTGCCGGGAGAGCCGGGGACCTTCCTGATCAATCATCACGGCGATCTCTTTCACGAGATCACGGCCTCGGGCCTGCTCAAGATGGATTTGGACGGACGCGTGATCGGCCAGCGCCAGGGGCGTTATAACGCCGCCGGTTTCACGATTCACAGCGGTGTCTATCGGGCGCGGCCGGATGTGAATTGCGTGATGCACACCCACACCCGGGCGGGCGCGGGCGTCTCACTGGTACGGCGCGGGCTGCGTCCGATCAGCCAGGACGCGCTGCATGTGTACGACGATCTCGTGTATCACCCGTATGGGATGCCCGCGACGCGGGAGGAGTGCGACGCCCTCGGCGTGAGCTGCCAGCAGGGCGGCTGTGTCATCCTGCAGAATCACGGATTGATGACCGTGGGCGCGACCATTCCCGGAACTTTGCGCCGGCTTTATCTCCTGGAGCGGGCCTGCGAATTGGAGCTGATCGCGCGTACGCTGGGCGAGCCGCCGATCCTGATGGAGCCGGCGATCATCGCGGCGGCGGCGGCGCGCTATAAGAAAGCGCGCGCGACCCCGGAGTACGGCGTGCCTGAATGGGATGCCCTGCGCCGGATGATCGCTGCGCAGGAAGCGGATTATCTGCGGTGAAGGGGGATGCGGAGAGTTGAGGGTTGAGAGCGGCGGCCGACGGTGTTCTTGACGGGGCGAGATTATTGTAGGGCCGGCGCTCGTCGCCGGGCCCCGAATACACGAGGTAAAAACCGGCCCGCCGGCGAGCGCCGACCCTACCTCCATCCGTTTTCGCACGGTGTTCATGGGTCTGGAGACCCATGCCACTCCGGCCAGACAGCATCCTTCGAAACCCAGAACTCCGAACCCCGAACTCCAAACGCCAAACTCCGAACTCCAAACCCAACACGCGACGCGCCGCGGTTCAAAACCCCATCGTCTTCCGGACGTGCTCGCGGCTGAGCCGGAAGCTTTCGCGGAAGGGGCGGGTGGGCTGGAAGTCCTTTTCGTGGGCGAGCTCGATCACGGCGTCGCCGGAAAAGCCGACGTCATGCAACGCGGCGCCGATCGCGGTGAAGTCGGTCGCGCCTTCGCCCATCGACTCCCCCCAGCGTCCACTGGCGGCCTGATCGCGCAGGTGCAGGAATACGATCCGCTTTCCGTGCCGGCGGATGAACTCGACGGGGTTGCCGCCGCCGCGGATGAGCCAGTTTAGATCGGGTCCGAGCTTCGCGTCGGGGATACGCGCGAGCGTGCCATTGAGATCGTGGTAATCGTTTTCGACCTCGTAGGTGTGGTTGTGCAGGTTGACGACGACCCCGAGATCGCGGCCGAGGGCGATTACCTGGCGCAGGCACTCCGCCTGCGCATCCAGCTGGGCCTCGGACTTGCGCGTGCCGGGTGGAACACCGCGCAGTTGCCCCACTGACGTGCCGAACGTCCGGCCACCGACCTTCGAAATGTTGCCGAGGATCGTCCGGGCATACGCGAGGACGGTGCCATGCTGTTCGCGGTCCCACATCGCGCCGGTGAACGACGTGCCGAGCACGGGCAGTTGGTGACGCTGCGACAGTTCCCGGATGCGGGGCGCGGAATCCTCGTGGCGCAGCACGGTATGCATGAGCTCGATCGCGTCGAAACCCGCCGCCTTGAAGTCGGCGAACACCTGCGGGAGCACCGGCGTGTAGTCGTTGCCTGGATGCGTCGCCGCATAGACCCAGGCGTGCGCGCCGACGGTGACCCGGCGCGGTGGCGTCGGGGCAGTGGTGGCGGCGAGGAGGGGAGACGTGAACGAGCTGGCGGCCGCGGCGGCGAAGGCGGACTTCAACCAGTCGCGGCGGGAGAGAGGGGCGGGGTGGGCGGACATGAACGAGCTCTAGACCGATCTCCTCCGATTGGGATACTTTTTCGCGGTGGGCCGGCGCCGGGCGCCGGCCCTAAATGTGAGGTTGCGAGCCCGGGTCCCGGAGCCGTTGAGTTAGCGCGTAGCCGACCAGACCTCGGGCGTGCACGAGGCACGCCCCTACAAAATCTGTTTAGCGTGGAGGGGCGTGGCTCGTCCACGCCCGGTTGGCTACGGCCGTTCCCAATCGCTTTAATTCCCCCGGTAATCAGCCCCCGTCAGGCTCGTGAGCACCGATTGCTGCCAGGCGCGGAGCTGCTGCTCCATTTTTGCGGCGATATCGGGGTGGGCGGCGATGACGTTGTTCTTCTCGGCCGGGTCGGCGCGGACGTCGAAGAGTTCCTTGCCGGTGCCCTGACCGCCGTTGATCACGAGCTTGTATTGATTGTCGAGGAGAGCGCGGGCGCGGCCGAAGTCGGACTCCTTGATCTCCGAGTAGTGGAAGTTGAGGAAATTGCGCGTCGCCCGCCCCTCGGGGTCGAGCTTCGCGAGCGGTGTGGTGCCGACCTGCGCCTCGGGCGCAAGGTAGGGCTTGGCGCCGGCGGGCCGGGCTTCGCCGCCGTTCCAGAAACCGATCGGGGTGGGGCGGGAGGTCATCCTGCCATCGAAGAGGCCCACGAGGCTCAGTCCGTCGATCGGCCGCTTCGGCAGCGGCTGGCCGGCGAGATCGCAAAGGGTGGTGAAGATGTCGCTACTGACCGTATTCACGTCGCTCACGCGTGGCTGGCGCAGGCGCGCGGGCCACTCGATGACGGCAGGCACGCGGATGCCGCCTTCGTAGACGGCACCCTTCCAGCCGCGGAACGGCACGGTCGCGACGGCCTCCTGCGGCGTGCCGTTGTCACCGATGTACCAGAGCAGCGTGTTCTCGCGAAGCTTCTCCTGCCCGAGATGCTCGCGGAGCTGGCCGATCGAGCGATCCATCGCGGTGATCTCGGCGAAGCGTTCGCGCAGCACATCGCGCTGGAGCCGGTTAACCACGCCGCCGGTTTCGTTGGACGTCAGGCTGACCTGCCTCGCCCCGAACGTCGCGGGCAGATTATCATAGAGGGCGAGGTCCTTCGGCAGCGCCTGGTAGGGTTCGTGCGGCGAACCGAACCAGACCACGACGAAGAACGGCTTTCCGTCCTTCTTCGCCTGGTTGATGAACTTGATCGCCTCGGCGATGATGATCTCGGAGCTCTCGCCCTTGAACTTCTCGGGCGCGCCGCCGTTGCGTGACATCACAGGATCCAGCTCGAAGAAATTATCGTGCGAGAGCCAGGTATCGAAACCCATGGCGCCGGGATTGGTGGGCGAGTCGGCCTTGACGGGTCCGAGGTGCCATTTGCCGAAGTGGCCGGTGGCGTAGCCAGCTTGCTGCATGATCTTCGCGAGGCCGATTTCCTCGGGGCGCGTGGACCAGCCCGGATTGAAGACGCCCGAGCGCAGGTGATGACGGCCGGTGATGATCGTGGCGCGGGTGGGGGAGCAACTCGAGCCGCCCGAGTAGAAGCGATTGAGGCGAAGCCCGGTGCGCGCCATCTGGTCGAGCACGGGGGTCTTGAGATACGGGTGGCCGTTGTAGGCGGTTTCGTCCCAGCCGTGATCGTCACCCATCAGGAGCACGACATTGGGCTTGGCCGGCGACTGCGCCTGAAGTTGCGGCGTCACGAACGCCACGGCGACCACAGCGACGGCGAGCAGGGTAGAGAGGAGGGGCGAGCGCATGGCGGAAACGTGTCACGCGGTGGGTGCGAGACAAGCGCGGTTGCGGCCCCGGCGTTGGACCCGCCTCTTTAATTCCTTTTCATCCCGCCAATCCTGGCCTCCCTTGGTGGGGTTACCTGCCTGTGTCGATGACCCCACCCTTTGTGCACTTCCATTTGCCCTGCCGGCTGGCCTGGGGGGCTGGCGTGGGCGCGATTCTCGCGACGGTGCTGACGATATCCCTGGTGACCGGGACGGAGCCCGCCTCGACCCGCTCGATTGCGGATGGCGTTTTCAGCGCCGCGCAAATCAACCGCGGCCAGAAGGCCTACGAAAACCTGTGCGCCCGTTGCCACGGCGATGAGCTCGGCGGCGGCGAGGACTCACCGGCGCTGGTGGACGACGATTTTCTCAACAACTGGATCGGCAAGTCGTTCGGCGAACTCGTGGAATACACGCGCGAGGAGATGCCGTCGGACGGCCCGGGCAAGGTGACGCGGAAACAGAGCACCGACATCACGGCCTATGTGTTCAGCAAGAACGATTATCCGGCCGGTCCGGGCGAGCTCGAGCCCACCCTGGACGTGCTGAACCAGATCTTAATTACCCCGAAAAAATGAGACCAACCCCCACCCGAATTTTGCTCCGGTTGCTTCTGCCGCTCACGCTGGCCGGCAGTCTGTCCGCCCAACAGGGCGCCACCAAGGGCGAGTGGCGCTACTACGGTGGCGACGCCGGCAACACCAAGTATTCACCGCTCGATCAGATCAACGCCACGAATGCGAAGGAACTTGCGATCGCGTGGCGCTGGAAGGCCGAGAATTTCGGCCCGCGGCCGGACTATCTCTGGGAAGTGACGCCCCTCATGATCGAGGGCACCCTCTATTTCACCGCGGGCTCGCGGCGCGATGTCGTCGCCGTTGATGGCGCCACCGGCGAGACGCTCTGGATGTATCGTCTCGACGAAGGCGAGCGCGGCGATCGCGCCGTGCGGACCCAGAACCGCGGCCTCGCCTACTGGACGGATGGCAAGGGAGACAACCGGATCATCCTCATCACGCCGGGCTACCAGCTCGTGGCGCTCGACGCGAAGACCGGTCGCGTGATCCCGAACTTCGGGACGTCCGGGATCGTGGAACTGACCGCCGGCCTCGATCGCGATGTCGTGCCTCCGGGCCTGATCGGATCGAGTTCGCCGGCGATGATCATCCGCGACGTCGTCGTGGTCGGCGCGGCTTTCCAGCCCGGCACGGCACCGGCCTCGAAGAACAATGTCCCGGGCCACATCCGCGGCTACGATGTCCGCACGGGAAAGCAGCTCTGGACATTCCGCACCATCCCGCAACCCGGCGAGTTCGGGAACGAGACGTGGGAAAAAGATTCCTGGAAGGGCACCGGCAACGCCGGTGCGTGGGCGCCGCTCGCGGGCGACGAAGAGCTCGGCTACGTGTACATCCCGGTCGAGTCCGCGACGGGCGATTTCTACGGCGGGCACCGCCCGGGTAACAATCTGTTCTCGGGCAGCCTCGTGTGCCTTGATGCGCGCACGGGGAAGCGCGTCTGGCACTACCAGATCATCCATCACGACATCTGGGACTACGAGCCCTCTTCGCCGCCCCTGCTGTTCGATACCACCGTCGGCGGGAAGAACATCAAGGCCGTGGGCCTCGTGATGAAGATGGGCTACACCTTCGTGTTCGATCGTGTGACCGGCGAACCGGTCTGGCCG
>CAINHV010000073.1 GCA_903848965.1 uncultured Opitutia bacterium
CGATCTCGGCTAACTCCCATGAAACTGCTCCCCTGCCTTCTTCCCTTCGTTTGGCTCGCCACCGCCGCCGTGGCCCAACCCGCTGCGGCCCCCGCTGCCATCCCTTCGAAGGAAGTCCAGATCAAGGCCGCCCTGCAGGCCGCTGCGCCTCAATTTCGGGACGGCGCCATGGTTTACGGCTACGACGAAAGGGGCCAGTTCGTGGTCCTTCGACCGGGCACCAACAAGCTGATCTGCCTCGCGGACGATCCCGCAATGAAAGGTTTCAGCGCCGCGTGTTATCATCAGGACCTCGAGCCGTTCATGGCCCGCGGCCGGGCGCTCCGGAAGGAAGGCAAGTCGATGAAAGAAGTCTTCGTGATCCGGGAAGCCGAGGTGAAGTCCGGCAAGCTGCCGATGCCCACCGGCGCCTCGACCCTCGCCGTGCTCGGGGCGACGGAGGAGAATTACGATCGCACCACCGGCGAGGTGAAAGGCACGCTCCGCTACGTCATCTACATTCCCTTCGCCACGTCGGAGAGCACCGGCCTCCCCCTGAAGCCGGAAATGCCCGGCGGCCCGTGGATTATGGATCCCGGCACCCACCGCGCGCACATCATGCTGAATCCGACGATGTAAGGGGGACAGATCCGATAAAACTTTGACGCCGGTCACCCGGGTCCGTTTGCCTCCCCACCATGACGTCCGCCGAGATCGCCGCCGCCCTCCCCAAGACCGCTGTCACCACGATCGACCACCTGCCCTTCCCGCACATCGCCTCGGGCAAGGTCCGCGAAATTTTCGATCTGGGCGACGCCCTCCTCCTGACCGCCTCGGATCGGCTTTCCGCGTTCGACGTGATCCTGCCCGACGGCATTCCCGGCAAAGGCGCAATCCTCACGCAGATCAGCAACTGGTGGTTCGCCCAGACTGAGTCGATCATCCAGCATCATCTCCTGCCCGATCAGGCCGGGGAATTTGCCCGGCGCGGGATCACCGACCGCGACCTCCAGCTGCGCAGCATGATCGTCCGCAAGCTGAAGACGGTGCCCATCGAGTGCGTGGTCCGCGGCTATCTCGTCGGCAGCGGCTGGAGTTCGTACCAGAAAACCGGTGACGTCTGCGGCATCAAGCTGCCGGTGGGGCTGCGCCAGGCCGATCGGCTGCCGGAACCCATCTTCACCCCGACCACCAAGGCCCCGAAGGGCCAGCACGACGAGCCGATCAACGATGCCCAGGGCATCGCCACCGTCGGCGCCGAGCTCTACGAGCGGGTGAAGTCCACCAGCCTTGCGCTCTACCGGTTCGGCCACGATCGCGCCAAGCAGGCCGGCATGATCCTCGCCGACACAAAGTTCGAGTTTGGCACCGACGCCGCCGGCAATCTCTTCCTCATCGACGAGGTCCTCACCCCGGACTCGTCGCGCTACTGGCCCGCGGAGAGCTACGCGCCCAACCAATCCCCGCCGAGCTACGACAAGCAGTTCGTTCGCGACCATCTGCTCGCCATCAAGTGGAACCAGCAGCCGCCAGCGCCCCGGCTCCCCGCGGACGTGATCGACCGCACCAAGGACAAGTACCTGGCCGCGCTGCGCAACCTGCTGGGTTGAATCGGCGCCAGCTTCCCGCACTTCCCGCGGCCGCGCGAGTGGCACGGGTCTATCGCTTTCGCCACTACCACAGCACTGCGCACGAGATTCCTGGCGTCTATCGCGGCCCGGCGACGATCCGCCTCGGTGCCGGGACGGGCGTCACAATCGTGGCGAAGCCCGGAGACGTAATCGTCCTGCCGGCTGACACGGGCCACGAGAATCTCGGATCGAGTCCTGAATTTCATGTGATCGGCGGCTACCCGGCCGGCCAGTCGCCCGACCTCCTCCGGGGCTCCGCCCGCGAACGCGCCGCCGCGATCGAGCGCATCGCGCACGTGCCCCTGCCTTCCGCCGATCCGCGGCATGGCGCAACCGGCCCGCTCATGGGTCAATGGAAGATCGGCCCCGCGTAACGCAACGGGTCCGTGCCCTCCATCGCTGCGAGCGTGAGCGGGTGGCCCGAGACGGGAACCAGCCACC